>JAIRON010000027.1 GCA_031257495.1 Puniceicoccales bacterium | reverse complement strand
CCGGGTCAAGATTGCGCCCGCAAGGCGCAATAAGCGGGCGCGCACTGGGAGCTTTTACTAAGGAAGTTACTAAGAAAGCTAGCCAGACAGCCACACCCCTATCCTCTTCCTGGCGATCGACGGTGAGCGAAATATGGAATATGCTGCTCGAGCTATTTGACAAGGTGTTCGCTAATGAGGCAACGGAGCTAACCTATCGGGTGAGAAATGCAATAGTAGATAAAGATGCTATCGCCCTGGGGCAGCTATTAGGTCAAAATACTGCTATGAGGGATGAACTACGCCGACACATAGAGGCTGAGACGGACTTGCTTGAAGCGATTCAAGACAGCCGGTTTGCAGTGCTTAGAATGGCTCTGGGAATTCCAGAGCAGGAAACGGCACCGGTGGAGCCAGCAGCCCCAGCACCAGCTCCGGCACCGGTGGAGCCAGCACCAGCCCCGGCACCAGCTCCGGCGCCATTTGATGCTGCCGCAAAAGCCCAAGCGTTGGTGTCATTGAAAGCCCAAGCGTTAGAGTCATTGAAAGCCCAAGCGTTAGAGTCATTGAAAGACCAAGAAAGGGTCGATGGAATACACCAAGAGTTTGTAAGGGAGGTTAGCAAGTTGAATGCGGAACAATTGGAAGCAGTATTGGAAAGTGAAAACAGCCTTTTGATTGGTGTTCTTCCCATTGAAATTCAGCAGATCATTCAGGGCAAAGATGTGAGTTTTCGCGCAACCCTGCTAAAACATTTATTTCCAAATGCCCTTCTTGGGTTTCTGATGGCAAATTCCGGTGGAGAGCCATGGGGCAGGATGGAAACTATATTTGCTGGCATGAATCGGGATCAAGTGGTGCCCATATTGGCCAAGGTATCCATTATTCAGGAGGATGATGCCCCCTGCCCCCGTCTGACGGTGATACAACATCTCCCGCAAAACATTAGGGAGCAATTATTAAGAGGTGTAACACCTGACCAGCGCGAAGCCCTGCTCCATGGATGGGGGAATGATGATGCTGATGAGCACAAAGCACAACTTGAAGCATTGCTGACACAGGCGGATCAGTGAGCGGGTTTAGTACGCGCCCCTCCGACAGCAGTAGCACCCATCCCGATCTAGCGGCTGTTTTTCCGCCGTTGAAACAGATTTGACAAATCAAATAATTTTTCTTGGCAAAGGAGAAAATTATGGTACAATGAGTCTCTCAAAAAACCAAGGATAAAAAATGAGCAGAAGCGAAGGGATATCAGAATCACCGCATACTCCGGGAAGCGGAGTTGATTCAATTGCGGCAAAAAGAAATGAAATTTTAGGCAAAACATCCATTAGGCAATGGCAAAGGGAGGGTACGAACCTTTATAGCAAAGTAAGTGACAACGGTATGCCTCAGCGTGTATTGCATCACATGAGTGCGAAAGCAGGCGAAGTTTTAGGAAAAAAAGATCCGTTGGCACAGCGTATCTGGCACTCAATCCAAACATTCTTCACCAGATTAGTTGCCCAAATTTGCTTGGATGATAAAAAGAGCGCTGACTTTGCGTTTTTAGATGAGTTAAATAAGGCGATAGAAAATAGAGATGCTGAAAGTTTTAAGGCCGTCTTGGATATATTTGAAACGAGATATCCGGGAACAAAGGATAAATTGAAAGATTATGTGAAATCCAACTTCGAGGAGTTGCTTGGAAGTGGTAGAATGACCAGCAGCATGGAGACTGCGTTACTGAAATTTCTAGGTACAGATAACTCCTCAGAATGGATAAAAAAAGACATTAACCCATAGGCAGGAAATTTTCCCAGTGGCGCTAAAGAAATGGAAGAGATAAATGCCAGGCCTGCCCCTAAACCAGGCAAGTATCTGGCGTTCCCGCGGAAAAACATTTGCCAATAATGGCCTTAACATGCCAAAATGCAGGATTGCCGAATTGTCGTAGTTTCCCAAAAAATGAATCGATTCCACTTATTCCTCTTCTTCTTTTGAGATGCTCTCCATCTTTTTCAATTGTTCCTCCAACTGAATGCGTACTTCCTTGGCGATTAATTCCTGTAAAACTTTATCTAAATCTTGGAGGATTTTGATAGTAATATTTTTGTACAAAATTTCTTCATAGAATGGTGTCTGGCGAGCATACTCCCACCACGTATCGGAATGTAGTATGGATGCCGGTTTTGCCCACGGTTTTGTTCCAGCGAAATGCAGGATACATGGATTGTCCCGGGCTTCTCTGAGTTGATCCTCTGTAAAGGAAGCCTCCAAATTTCCACGAAATTCCGGTGATTTTTCAGCCCTAAAAAAAATCCATGGATGTAAATTATACTTCGGATCGATAAACTTTATCTTCCCGCAACATACCTTGTTCAGAGCGTCTTGATCCGGAAAAGAAGAGGGCTTTTTCCCGCCGAGGCCATAGGTGGCAGCGTCAACCAATCTTTCAGTTAATCCATCTCTGCGGATCAAAGCGAGATTCATGAGTAGTACGCCGGAATTTATGCACGGATGTATATTCAGCTCGGATATGGCGTATTGCATTAGTCTTTTGCTCGCTAAAAAAATTGTATCCTTTACCCCGGCGATGTAGTAATTGTCGATGTTGATGTTGTACAATTCCGCCAGGTCACCGAGAACTATTATATCCACGTCCATGTAGAGGCACTTATCGTAATTCGGCAGCAGATCCGCTGCCATTAACCTGTAGGAGGCTGCCGGTGGAAATTTTCCAGTTTTTGCGTCGGATAGCTTACTTCCCATGTCAATGAAAGTAATTCTGCAATTGCCATACTTGTCGCCCAGCTTGGTAATTTCATCCCTGCATCTCTGTTCAAAATTTGAAGGAACCAGCAAATGAAAGTCATAAAAGGCATCCTTGCTAGAATTTTTGAAAATTGATAGCATTGTGGTATACATCTGGGGAACGTAGTTATTGTCCGAGGAAAGTACGATGGGGATAACGGTTTTGCTATGCCTAATTGCCGTATCGCCAACCGCGGTAACAGCACTTGCAAAGGCACCATCTTTTAAAATTGGCTGAGCTTGTTGAAAAAATGGATTGGCCTCTAGCGTCCCCTGTGAAAGAAACAGTGAAATCAGTAATCCTGAAAAGGCCCACAATTTTTTCAAAAACGCAACCATGGAACCCATGGTTGCGTTTTTTTACAAATCTTCAATGAATTTTTGCAAATTATTTACAACAAGCAAACTACCTAAAATTTTGCCATGAAATTATCCCTGTCCCGGATGACTTACTATCTTACTTAGGTCCCCCTTTGCCTTAAAAAGGGGATCATTTTATCTTGCCGGCCTTTCTTAGTGCATGTTCGATTCTGCATGCTTTGTCTTTGTAGTGGGATCTCATCTTTCCAAATGTTATCTTGGAAAGAATTTTGCAGCGATAGCAAT
>JAIRON010000055.1 GCA_031257495.1 Puniceicoccales bacterium | reverse complement strand
TCCGTGGTTTGGATCTGTCGTGCCGCTGTTATGACTCTATTTGGCCAACGTTCGGAATCAACTCCCGCCTCTTCTTGTTGCACCGCCGCTATGGAGGCTAGGGCCTCGGCGGGATTTGTCATATTTGTTGTCTGCACCTTCTGGGGTTCGACTTTCACATCTTTTGGTTGCTCACCCCGGTTCGCCGCTCCCTCCACTTGGGCACTACGACCGTCAAGGGGTTTAGCGGGGGTAGCGGTAGCGACAGGACCTGTGACTGTCAGCGTGTTCGCGCCCGGTGTAATGGGCCGTGAACCTAATTTACTCTCTGTAACACCCCCTCCCGGCCCTGTTGCCGACAGGAGCGAGCCTGTGTCGACTGTTCCATCTTCCACTACATACTTCCTTTCCCTAAATCTGAACATATCCCACCCTTTTTTTGCTCAAACAAGGATAGAAAAATTTTTCACAAAAGCAAGGGAAAAATGCTTCTCCGATGGGTAAAAATGAAAACTTTTGCTTGTATTTGCGGCAAAACTTTGCTCATGTATTTTTCATGGGCGCTGTGCCGGATAGTGGTGTGTTGAAAAAAATTTTACACAATGTGGCGGGGCTCAATGTACTCGTCCTGGGCGATGTCATGCTGGACCACTACGTCATCGGCGACGCCACCCGCATTTCACCGGAGGCACCCGTGCCGGTGGTGGCCGTTGAGCGGGAAAGCTACACCCTTGGCGCCTCCGCAAACGTTGCCCTAAATATCCTCAGTTTGGGTGGTAATGTGGAACTGTGCGGAGCTATCGGCGGTGATCGGGCGGGAAGGCGACTGGAGGAGATTTTCAGTACGCGAGGTATCGCCTTCAACGGGCGCTTTGTGAAAGCTTCATTGGACACAATCGTTAAGACTCGCGTCGTCGTCCGCGGCCAGCAGCTGTGCCGCGTCGACAGGGAAGGGAAAAAGCCCGCCTATGCCATCAACGGCGATGGCGACTTGGCATACATTCAATCAAGAATCGACTGGAGTGATGCCATAATCTTTTCCGATTACAACAAGGGAACACTCAACGGTGAAAACGTTAGCCGGTTGATAGATTATGCCCGTGGGCACGGCAAATTCACCGCCATTGACCCGAAGCCGAGTAATAAAATGGCATTCAGGGGGATCGATGTCATGACTCCCAACAAATTGGAGGCGGCACAATTGGCCGATTTACCCGGCGAAGATGAGCATCCGATGGAAGAGGTTTGCCGAAAGATTTACGAAAAGTATAGCCCCAAAATGCTGATCATTACCCTGGGGCAGGAGGGCATGCTGCTTAGCGTGGATGGGGTGATAGACAGGACTGTGCCAACTTTTGCCCGCGAGGTGTTTGATGTTTCCGGTGCGGGAGATACGGTGATCGCGGCCCTGACCATGGCTCTGGCTGCCGGAAACAAAGCGCAGGATGCCATGTACTTTGCCAATACCGCGGCGGGCGTGGTTGTGGGCAAGCACGGTACGGCCGTTGCCCTACCCGAGGAGATTTTAAATTTTCACCAATGAGTACTTCCCTTGGACTTTTCCTTGATCGCGATGGCACTCTCATCGTTGACAGAGATTACCTGCGCAACTGCGCCGATGTGAAACTGATCCGGGGAACCGGAGAAGCTATCGGCATACTGCGAGCGCTCCATTGCCACTTGTTTTTATTTACCAACCAGAGCGGCGTTTCTCGGGGTTTGCTGACCTTGGAGGATGTGGAACGGTGCAACGGAGAAATGGTGAGGCAGATCGGTTTTGGCCAGATTTTTGACCATGTGTGCATCGCTACGGAGGGGCCGGACGATGTTCCAGTGTATAGAAAACCATCACCCCGTTTCATCGACGAGATGGTGGATAAATTTGGATTGAATCGGAAGTTTTGCTACATGGTCGGCGACAAAAGCAGCGACCTGCTAGCGGGCATGAACGCCGGAATTGAGCCTGTGTTTGTGCACAGTGGGAAGCCACCTACGAATGAGGTTGATGACCTAATTCACCGCAAAATGAGTTTGGAATTTGATGATTTGCTCGCCTTTGCCAAATATTTAAGAGATTTAAATTTGAAGTAATTTCTTTTGGTGTAAAGAATTACGCTTTTGCTTGAAAAAGCAGCTTATTCCCAGTATCATGGTGCCATGATCAATGATTTGCAAAGCATAAACGGCGCGGTACGCGAACATTCCTATTGGGTTTCTCTATTGCGTGACGAGATTGGGCGGGCCATCATTGGGCAGAGGTACATGATTGACCGCCTCATCGTCGGGCTGTTGACCAATGGGCATATTTTGATTGAAGGCGTCCCGGGTATCGGAAAAACCTTGGCAGTGAGCTCCCTTGCCAAGACGATTCAGGCGGAATTCAAAAGGATACAATTTACCGTTGATCTGCAACCAGCCGATATCCTCGGTTCCCTTGTTTTTGACCAGAAAACCCTAGAATTTTCCGCGAAAAAAGGGCCCATATTTGCCAATATTGTGCTCGCCGACGAGATTAATCGTGCTTCCGCGCGGGTGCAAAGTGCGCTAATTGAAAGCATGGGCGAAGGGCAAGTTACCATCGGCGATTGCAGTTTTTTGCTGCCGGATCCATTCATGGTTCTCGCTACAAAAAATCCCATTGATCACGACGGTGTCTACGAACTTCCCGAGTCCCAGGTGGATCGGTTCATGATGAAATTGCGGATTGAATATCCGACTAAGCTCGAAGAATTGCGCATTCTCCACGCGCATCAATTGGTGGGAGATAGGGTTACAATCAAGCCCATCATTGCCCTCGATCAGATTTTGGAATCGCGAAAAATTGTGGATAAAATATACATCGACGAAAAAATTATGGAATACATCGTCGACATTGTGCATGAAACCCGCAATCCCGAACACAGACTGGGTCTGGATGGAATCATAGAAAATGGAGCGTCTCCACGGGCAAGTTTGGCTCTGAGTAAATGTAGCCGCGCCTGGGCATTTTTGCAGGGACGGGGATATGTTACTCCGCAGGATGTTAAAGATATCGGCCTGGACGTCCTACGCCACAGAATAATTCCAACATACCGCGGGGTAGCAGATGGTTTCACCGGCGAGGAAATTGCCAAACGTATCCTAAACAGCACACGTATCCCCTAGAAGCTCCTAAAAGTTAACCCTTCATGGCTACGCCCTAAATTTTAGGCCGCGCTACTTTGCTTTACTTGCCTTTTTACCTTTGCTCGTTAGCCCTTTCTTCCAATGCTTTCATTGTTTCGGCCGGGAGATGGCCGTCATAGTCCGCTAACAATTGTTGCGCCATTTCTTTAGAGAAGTTCTTTGGACGATAATTGTCAAAATAGCCCTCCCGGGTAAGGGCAAGATAGATTCCTTTCAAACGAAAATCTTTGGGATTAGTAACAGCAGCCTTACACTTATTTTTGAGTTTCGGCGAAATCCCATTTACTAGAATGTGCCTGGCCTCAGGCGTCATAGCGGACAGCATGACAAGATTGCAAACACACTTGAGACACTTGTCCATCAGAGCGTCATGTCCCTTTGCGGCGGCGATAAAACTTTGGAAAACTCTTATGCCATCGTATCCCTTACTAAATAAATCTCTAAGATCGCTTATTGGAGCTTCCCCTATCAGCCCCTGTAGGGCTTCTGGATTCAATTCAAAAAATTGAGCAGGGGAATGGTTTCTTAAAAAGGAGCCTACTTCACTCCGTTTAACTTTAACGCCCGATCCGTTACGCAATTTTTGCTTATTTAGCACCATTTGCTCCGGATCTTCGGGAAAAGGCAGCGTTGATCTTTCCTTTGGGGCGTTAGTTTGAGGTCCTTCCTCCACATGCGTTGGATCGGAATCTGTCCTAGGTAGTGGGTGGGCGCCGAATATCGTCGTAGGTGGCACTGAAGCATGCCTCACCTTGAGCAGCAAAATTTTCCGCGTGGAAGGGGGCTGAACCCACTCATTGGGAACCGTTACAGGTTGCATGCTGTGTCCAAGGTGTGAACTTTGGTTATTGGCGTTGGTAATTTGTTTGTGCATAACTTCCCTAGGTACACTCGTGCTCGGGGCAATTCTATTTATAATAATATTTACTTTCATAATTAAATTTCCGTTTTAATGAAAAGCCTTCATTTGGTTAAATTGCAAGAAAAAATGAAAAAATCCTGGGCTGCTTGGGTACGTTACTTCGAAAAGAGGTATTACAACTGGCATGGACGCTATAGATCGAAACAAAATTATCTTCACTTAATTTTACGAATTTTTGAAATTTACCTTTGGGTTGCGTTGGTATAAATTGGAAAAATTAACGCAGAAGCAGTGAAAGTCTCTGTATGTGGGCATTTTTCAGGCTTTTTTGCAGGTTCAGGCATTTTTGCAGGGAGGGAGGTATGGTTACTCCACATGATATTAAGGATATCGGTCTGAATGGACGTCCTGTGCCACAGAATAATTTCAACATATCGCTGAATAACCAATGGTTTCACCGGTGAGGAAATCGCCAAGAGCATTTGAATTATGGATACATTCTTCAGGAAAATTGTGAAAAATGTTGCATTAATTGTGCAAATTTTTATAGTATATACTTCGATGCTATGCTGAAGTCTATTAAAAGTTCGTTTTTAACAGGTTTGATTATCTTACTCCCGATAGGCATAACCATATTGGTCGTGGACTTTATGCTCGACTATATCGGTGCTCCAGTAAGCAGGGTGCTATTTGGCTGGTTAGATGCTAGCGTTCGCGACAAAGTACTCATGAGCATGATAATTAATGTTTTATCCATGCTCTTTGTTTTCATTTTAACCGTTCTAATTGGGTGGCTTTCCCGCTACTTATTTGGGAAATATTTGTTTAAATTGACCGAAAATTTGATAAATAAAGTTCCCCTTGTTCGGACAATTTATAGGACGCTGAAACAGATTGTGAAGACCTTTGGCGAGAGTAATATGGCGGCATTCACAAAAACTGTCCTCGTCGAGTATCCCCGTACGGGTTCCTATGCCATTGGTTTTTTAACAAGCGATGTGGGGGGAGAGGTGCAAAACAAAACTGGGCAGCATGTCATGAACGTGTTTATCCCGACGACACCAAACCCAACGAGTGGATTTTTGCTGATGGTTCCGCGGGAAGATATTATAGATCTGGACATGAGCGTCGGTGACGGAATCAAGATGATAATTTCTGGAGGGATTGTTGTCCCACCTTATAATAACAATAAAAAAGGAGACTAAAATGGAAGACATGGAGAAATTGTTGCAAAACATGACCAAAATGAAGGATGAAATGGAAAAGTTGCAGAAAGAACTTCCCGGCCATAAGGAACATTATGAAAAAAATGGAATTAAGCTCACCGTACACGGTGATGGCATTATTTCCGGTTTGAGCTTCCCGGCTGGAACGGCTGCAAATGCCATTGAAAAAGCTATCAACGAGGCCAATGTGCATATGAAAGACTTCATCACCAAGAAGATGAATGACATCACACCTGCTGAGTTGCGCGAGCAAAAGTAAAAGTGTCTGTAAACTGCAAGTTATTGTTTGTTTATGGGAGCGACGATTTTTTAGTAAATCGTCGCGCGCGCATTTTATACGATACATACTGCAGTGGTGGTGAAATTTTTTCCTGGGAACAGAAGTTTGATGCTCGTTTGTTTATAGGCAGGGTATGCGAAGCAATGAATACGGTTCCCATGTTTACGCCAACAAACGATCTTTGGATTAGAGGAGTCGGGTTTTTTAGTGGCGCTGAATCGGAGGAAACGAAGGCCTGTCTCATCTCTTTGTTGGATATGATAAAAAGCATGAAGGGGGGTGTTGTTTTAATTTCGGCATATCCCGTTGACAGGCGCACAAAGCTGTTTAAAGAATTTTCACAACTCGCTGAATGCCACGATGTTACGGATACAAGCGATAAAAATTGTACGGCGTTTATTCGTGAAGTTTGTAGGAATATCGGAGTGGAAATTAGTGATGATGCTGTGGATTTATTGCAAAACCTTATCGGCAAAGATACCCGTTTGATACAGCTGGAACTGGAGAAATTGGCTAACTACATCTATCAAGATCACGATGCAATAACCCGCGATGATGTCAGCTTACTCGTTGACCCGGCCAATGGTGGCGATTTTTTTCAGCAAATTGAGAATTTTTACTTGGCCAACATGGATGCAAAGTTGAATTCCATCGAGAGGTATTTTTTCTTTGTGAACGAGGCTCGACCGTTACTTGGGGGACTGCAAAACCGTACCCGCCTAATGATTCAGCTCCGTGCTCTCATGGACAGCGGCAAAATCCAAATGGACAGGTCAATTACAAAAAATCAACTGGATAATTTATCTAAGTTGTTTAGTATCAACAATGTCACAAAAAACTCGTGCAATATTTTTTCCCAAAATCCGTGGTACCTGAGCAAGCTTTTAGAGAGCGTGGGTCGCTACTCTCTCCCTCATCTGTTTAATATCCAGGTAGCCATTATGGATGCTTTCGCTGAAACGGCAAGTCACTACGATGATCAAATTGCGGTGATGAAAGAGTTGGCCTTGAAGTTTTAGTTTCGGAATAGCAATGAACGGAGCGCATGCATTTAACTTTCTCAAGGTTGAAGGAGAGAGATTACAGTAAAGTGTCGTTGATTTTATGCACAATGTGTCTAATTTTGCACATTTGTCCAAATTTAGGACAAATGAGGCCGCCAAAATTAAGTAATGAAAATTTTACCACTTCTTAGGTATTGGCACAAATTTTTTGCTCCTTGCTCTTGATTTTATCAAAATGATACTCGCGCTTTTACGGATGTTGGCTCAAATAAGCCCGTATTCTAGGTAGCATGCCTGGCTGCTTTAGGTATTGCACCACGTCGGGGCGATCCAGCACCTCTTCCAAAAGATTCTCGGGTAAACATGGGAACGCGCTACTAAACAAATGATTTTTTATTAAATATTGCAATACATCATCACGGCCTAGCAACAGCCTATCCCATGGGTTTTGGGGAATGTGTTTAGGTGCGTATGCGTCACGCTGCAGTTCTTCGAGGTCACCACTGCTGTTTTCTTCCGTTACTTCGGCAATGTCAACCCTGGCAATTCTACCGTGCAATGGCTCATTTCCATTTTGTTGACTTGGGCTCCGCAGTCGAGCATCGCTTTGTCCTAGGGAGGGCCGTGGCTTTCTTGGATATGTGGCAGTGCTTGCATCTCCGAGGCCGGGGGCTCGAAATGCTTCCTGAGCAGCAGATGTTCGCAATTGATATAACATTTTACTAAGATTTATCGAGATTACGCTTCTGTGTCAATGCAATTTTAGGTAGTTTATCAAATTTATGCAGCATTTTTTCCAAATCCACAATATCTGTTTGAGCTTTTGCATAAAAGCTCAAACATAGACGCAGGCAATAAGCTGCTCTTTTAGGCCACGTTACAGTAACCAAAAAACGTTTTCGTTTTCGCTCGAGCGGATTCTTCAATGAGCCGCTTCAGCTGCGGATATCCGCCTAAGACTTGTACTAGAGCAGGACTTTCCATAATAACAGAAGCACTATCCCTAGCGACGCGTCGGTTTCCTATTACTCTTATGAATGCTTCCCTGTTTCGGGCCAAGAGCGCCACTGAACCTGGGTGCCTAAGTATTGCATTCAAAGCATCCGTAGAGATGTGTGGGCCTGTTGTTACTTGTATAAATGCCCACACGTTTTGGGCCAAGAGCGCCACTGAACCTGGGTGTTCAAGTATTGCATCCAAAGCAAGTGTAGAGATGTCTTGGCGTGCCACTACTTGTGCCAATGCATCCGGGTCTTCGTTTTGGCACAAGAGCTCCACCGCACCCGGGTAGCTAAATATTGCATCCAAAGTACGTGTAGAGATGTCTTGGCGTGTTACTACTTGCATAAATACATCTGGGACTTGGACCAGGAGCGCCACTGCCTCCTGGTATCTAAGTATTGCATGCAAAGCATCCCTAGAGATGTCTGGGCGTGCCACTACTTGTGCGAATGCCCTTGGGTCTAGGTTTTGGACCAGGAGCACCACAGCACCATGATGTCCAAGTATTACATTCAAAGTCTCTATGTAGATGTCTTGGCGTGTTATCACTTGTGCAAATGCCCACACGTTTCGGACCAGAAGCACCACAGCACCCTGGTATCTAAGTATTGCATGCAAAGCATGTGGAGAGATGTCTGGGCGTGCCACCACTCGTGCAAATACCTCTGGGTTTTGGAGCAAGAGCGCCACTGCGCGCTGGTGTCTAAATATTACATCCAAAGCATATGAAGAGATGTCTGGGCGTGCCATCACTTGTGCGAATGCATCCGGGTATCGGACCAAGAGCTCTACCACAGCATCACATGCAAGTATTTCTTCCCACTCGTCTACCGATCGTTCCTCGGCTGTGAGCGCCCTAGCTAGGGCTTGCGGATCTTCATTTTCTAAAGCATCAGCCACGTCTTGTGGAAGACTTTCTATGTCCGGTGGAAGATTTGCTGCGGCAGTATCCCTGCTTCCCAAAGGCGTATCTGCGGGCATCCATTGATATTGATCGTGCATGTGTATGGGCTGCGCTCCCCAGCCTACGGGAGGTGTATCTGTATCTGAAACTCCTCCAAACGTCGAAAATAAACTACCTGGAAGCTCACTACTACCTGAAAACCTTCTTAGTGCTGCGCTTAGCATATAATAATATTCCTTATTTTTAATTATTCGTATAAATTTCCAGCCAAAGCTGAGCTGGCATTGATAAAAATTTAACAATTAAGTGTCAATAAACTTTTAAAATTAAAAAACATTT
>JAIRON010000036.1 GCA_031257495.1 Puniceicoccales bacterium | reverse complement strand
TTTTTCTTTTATTAACCACATGGTCATAGCCAAATCTCGACTTTCTGTTTGCCATCATAATGTCAAACTCATTCCCCTGACCCTAAGTCTTGGCATGATTCCCCTTCTTTCCCTTTTTTGTCAATACTCTTTTACGTTCATGACCCTGGGGAGTTTCATTGTTTCGAATTCTGCCATACACCTCAGCTAGATATAGCTATAGTTAGGATATTTTCTGGAAAAATTTTGTAAAATTTTCTTGAAAAAAGAAAGTAGATAGCTACCGCGTTAGCATGAAATTTTCAATGCGTATGAAATATTCGATTTTGAGCAGGTTTGGAAATGAATAAAATCATTCATGTTTGTATTTCCAACATTATATCCTGCGTTACAACAAGCAGTATCACAGGACATATGGCGGCAACCACTTTGGGTTGTCCAGGGGAAGGAACTAAATGTGGAACAGTGGGCCTTGTCGGTGGAACAATTGGCAATATAATCGGCACGATCATTGCTTCAATTTGTAGAAGGTCTATAACTGCTAGTTCCGCATACTGTTTTATTACAGGTGGTAATCTGGTCGGTATTGGACTTGGGATCGGCGCATACTTTGCAAGAAAAAAGCTCATGCATCGACCAGTTGAAATTGTGAACGCCAGAGAGAAAAGTTAATAGGCAAAGCGCAAAATTGGAAAGCAAAGAGACAAAAATCTTGGGGCAGGGAAAGAGTATGAAAAAAATGCTCTAAATTTGGAGAAATACTTGCTTAAAACAGCATTGCCCTAGCTGTGTTATCTGCCGTTGCCTTATCTGTTAGGTGTTCCAAAATTTTAAGACCAAATTTTGCAGCGGCACCGGGTCCGGAACCGGTTATAAGGTTCCCATCGCCAACGACAGCATCCGTCGCTACAATTTCTTTTAGCTCACCGTAGGTGCATGGGTGCCCCGTGTATTTTTTGTTTTGCAAAATGCCAGCATCGTGTAAAACTAGCGGAGCGGCACAAATTGCACATACCAGTTTTTTGGCCTCAAAGTGCCGCATCAGGAAATTTTTCAATGTTACATCGCCACGCAAACTGTAACAACCGGGACCGCCTGGGAGTACTACGCAATCGTAGGTATTGGAAGCTATATCGACAAATTCGACATTTGCCCGCACTTGTAGCCCATGACATCCGGCGATGTTCAAGTTGCCATAGCCGGCAACGGTAACCTCACTGCCTCCTCGAAGCAAAACATCAAATGGACATACAAACTCCATCTCTTCGAATTTGTTTGGAATAATTATTACTGTGCACTTCGACATAGCAAAACCTTCTGTTTACTCTAAAGCTGAAACACCTGTAACCACATCGTCATCCTTTTTCTTGAGAAGATCTCCAGGGCTATCTTGTTCCTTTTTGCTTCGAGTAGATGAGCTAGAGTTTGCAGCATCGTTGAGAGCATTAATGAGGTTCATTGCCGAAGTCAAGGCCTTAATGGAACTCGTATTGTGCATGGAATTCTTTCTTCCGGCTTCTTGTATTCTTTCCTGTATTTTTTTTGCTATCTGCCCGCGCGTTTCATTTTTCTGGTCAATCCTATTTGCTATGCCGTCTCCATCATCGTCCATATCCCCGATTAGATCCACGTTGCTATCAGGGACCTGTTCTTGCTCTTGAACAGCAGTTGTCCCGGCTCCCATTAAGTTGACGCTACTAAATTTACCATGTGGTTCATTGGCAGCGAAATCAAGGGAGCACGCTTGCTGATTTTCGGAAAATTCCAAGGCCACTTGTGCGGCGGACAGGCAGGGCGGATTGACCGGCATATTGGGAACGTCGGTCGGCATATTGCCTGCTAAATCTTCGATATTCCACGCCCCATGGTTAGCCTGTTGCCCATTTTCCCTATTTTCAAATAACTCAACGGGATCTATCGACATTTTACGCTTTCATTTTTATGTTTGCAGCTGTTTCGCCAACTTCATCTTCCATTTCATCCTCCGAAAGGGTGTATTTTGCCGATATCTCACTGATCCATCGGGTTGTGTTTGCTGCCGCTTTCTCAGCGGTCTTTACAAAGTTGAAAAGTATATTATCGAAAGCGACGGCATCGAGATGTTTCATGGAAATACTATAGGTTAAAACGATATTTTGCGTTTTTTTATCCAGGCCAAAGCTAGCTTGGTTGTTGGCTATACCATGCAGGTTATTTTCAAGTAACTTTTCGAAAAAATTCTCCGTAAAGTCGTATGGTACGCGACAAATGGGGGAATAAAAATACACAATGTCGCTGCCTTCGGGAAGTTCAATGGCAAATTCCATTCCGCTTAGATCGTGCTTGAATGCGCATATACCATTGCTGCCAAGCAGCAGCTTAGATTTCATCTTTGAAGAAGCGAAATCGATATACTCTGCCAGCTTTCTTTTCAAGACAAAACTCTTATCGGCGTCCATGTTTTGTGTATTTTACAAAAAAAATTTTCACGGTAAAGAACAAAGTTCTTGTGAAAGGGAGCCCCTTATGATTGCTCTTTTGCTGATTTTGCCGAAAAAAAATGGATGGTAAGGAACATGAAGGTCATAGGAAACGTTTACGGGAACGCTTCTTGAAAAGTGGATTTCATGGATTTGCGGATTACGAGATTCTTGAACTGATCCTAACCCTATGCATACCGCGACGCGATGTTAAAAAACAAGCTAAAAAGTTGCTACATAAATTTGGTAACATAGGAGCCATATTTGATGCCGATTCAAACGAGCTCAAACATGTTGATGGTATCGGGGAAGCTGCAGCCATAGGGATAAAAATCATAAAGGCGTCGACGGATTTGTATTTGAGAAATTGTGCCGAAAAGAGGCGAAAGTTTGATGGGAGCGGAGATCTGATTAAATTTTGGAAAAACCGCATGCGGGGCCTTCAAGTTGAAGTTTTTGAAGTGGCCTATTTAGACGCAGACCTATGCCTATTAAAGGATGGAATTGAAGAAATTGAGCGCGGCAGTGTCAATCGTGTTCACATAAATTTGAGAAAAATTTTAGAATCAGCTCTCAACAGGCACGCCAGTTGCATAATTCTTGCCCACAATCACCCCTGCGGGGACGCCCGTCCATCGGATGTGGATGAATGTCTGACCAGAAAAATTAAGTTTACGGCCGAATCCTTGGATATAACTTTGGTTGACCACATTATAATTGCGAAAAATGATGAATTTTCATTCCGTGACCATGGTCTTGTTTTGTAACTTACTCTGGCGAAGTGTAAATTTAAAAATTTTTTCTTGACATTTTTTGATTAAAGAATGCTCTTCGACTTCCTAAGAGGATTTAATCTATGACTTCAAGTACTATTTCATTTGTTTTCCGATATTTTGTAACAATGGCTGTTGTTATGAGTTTGCCGGCCGTTGTGGCGTTGTTTGTCAGCATGACTTCTTTCTATAGCATAAAGGAACGCATACGAGCCGCCAGGGTTGGTTGCTTAGTTGCCCTTGTTGTTATCGAATTTTTTGCCATGTTTGGTGTGAAAATATTTGGACTATTTGGCATATCTATAGGCTCATTTTACGTGGCAGGCGGAGTATTAATACTTTTGATTGGACTGGACATGCTTCGCGCCCCAGATTCTGACGACCACATAACGGAAGAAGAATTGAAGGAATCCAAAAGTACTGCCAAAAAAAAAACGGATATTTCCATAACGCCCCTTGGTGTTCCGATCATTGTGGGGCCCTGTGCCATAACAAGCGCCATTGCACAGCAAGCAAAGGCAGCAAATTGCATGGAATTCACTGGCGGACTAATTGCCTTGGTTCTTGTCATTGGATTACTGTATGGATGTTTAGTTTTGTCGTCACATGGGGCAAAGTGGTTAACTCCCGCCGTCATCAAGTTAACCTACCGGTTGACCGGCTTAATTTTATCGGCCATGGCATTTGAAATGATTATCACCGGCATCAAAAGTAAAGACCTTGGACTATTTCCGGAAAAACCCCAAGTTATTCAGGTCATCAGCGTAGAAAAGGAAAGGGTCGCCGAGAACACCATTTGCTAGAACGGAATGATTTTTTAAATTTGCGCATTTTTTCATTTCATAAATTATACAGTTTAAGTTAATTAAACTTGACTTTAAGCCCGAAAAAGCTCTAGTAGTCGAGCGTTGAGGTTATTATGTGAAAATTTTGTTTGTTCAGTAAATTATGCGCAAAGACGACAAGCAGAGAGATATTTCAGGGAAAAAGCTGAATCAGTATACTTTCGAGGAATTGCGTGATTGTGCTGATAACGAATTTAAAGATCTTAATGTCGCCAAATTGTCGCGCACTTCACCCTACGAGGTAGGTTCCTTGTTGGAGCGTTTGTCCCCGGAGGGTAGGCAAAAAGTTTTGAAGAAATTGTCGGAAGAGGACGCTTCCGACGTGCTGGCTGAGATGTATGCCGAGGATTCAGCTGAAATCATCTCGGAGATGCGAGATTCTAGGGCTGCCAAGATCCTGCAAGCTTTGGAGCCAGATGATGCCGTTGGTTTGCTTCGGGAGTTGGATGACGAGGATCGGGATCGCTTGCTGAACAAGATGGCGAAGGGAGATGCCGATGTATTGCGGGATCTGCTGACCTATGATCCGGACACGGCCGGTGGCGTTATGACACCCTGTGTTATCGCTGTGCGGGAAGACATGACTTGTGACGAAGCCATACAACACCTGCGTAGAAGCCAGGGTAGCGGCGAAAATATCGAAAATATATACGTCGTGGACGCCAAAAATCATTTGGTTGGCGTACTCGGCATAGGAAAACTCCTGTGGACTCCCTCGAATAAGAAAATTTGTGACATAATGTGCACAATGGTCGAAGGCGTTTGCACGGCAGAACAGGATCAGGAATCCGTCGCAAAGTTAATGGCCCAATTCCATCACAATACGTTGCCGGTAATTGACAGCCAAGGCTGCTTAATTGGCATCATCACCCACGATGATGTTATCGATATTATCCAGGAAGAAGCGACGGAGGACATACAAAAGCTACACGGTGCCGGAGGCGATGAGACCATACACGATGGCATCATATACAGTACGGTGCGACGTACACCCTGGCTGATAATCAACCTGTTCATTGCCTTTTTTACTTCCCGCGTAATCTCCATATTTGAAGCAAAAATTTCCGAATTTACTATTTTGGCGGTGTTTATGAACCTTGTGGCTTCCCTGGGAGGAAATTCCGGAGCCCAAACTTTGGCTATATCTATACGCAGCTTTGCCCTTGGAGAATATCATGCCGGAGATTCTGGTGGCATACTTTTGCGGGAAACATTTAAGGGATTACTTAATGGCATGGTTGTGGGATTCATTGCAGCCCTAATAACCTCACTGTGGTCGCACAACGTCATGGTGGGCGTGGTAGTATTCGTATCGATGATCGCGAACATGTCCCTTTCCGGTTTGGTAGGGGCATTCATCCCCATATTCCTCAAGCGTATCAAATGTGATCCTGCGCAGAGTTCGTACATATTTTTAACAATGGTGACTGATAGCGTAGGTATGTTCATTTTTCTCAGTATTGGATCAAAGTTATTGCTATGATTGGCCGATTTTTGAAAAAATTTGCAAAATGTTGTGACTTTATCGATCGAGCGCTAATTCGTTTCATTGGTGAACGGTTAGTTTTAGCGATTGTGATGTTTATTATCGTGTGGATTCAATATGCTATGCATAGGTCGAAAACTAAGGAAAAATAATGCTAATTCCTAACCACATGCACCAACATTTTTTGTTACTATGGCTTGTTATTGGGTTGGCGGCCATCATATGGCCAGCGTGGAAAGTTCGAAATTGGAAACAGGTTACTTGCTCGGCAGCGAGCATAATCCTAGCCACTTGCGCCTATGCACTGTTACTCAGCGATGATTTTTCGATGCTGCCCTATTGCTTCGGAGTTTTTGCGCTGGGTGGCCGGATTTTAATGCGTAAATTTGGGGCCTTCGACCCCAGTTTTGCCGCTAAAAAATTGCTCTCATATTACCTCACCGCGATATTTATGTTTTTTTGTGCCGAATGTCTTGTTTCACACCTTCGCTTTGGCACGCTGCTGATTTTAGTAACGTTTTGCATTTTCGGCGCAAGCTGCCCCTTTCACGGCTGGATCGAACATTTTTTTGTCCATGCACCGTCCTGCCTAGCATCCGCGTTCTTACTATTTTTTCGCCCCACCGTGTGGTTTTTTACACTGCAATTTCTGTCGACGTTCATCCCAGTTGAAGACCACAGATTTCTCAGAATATTTTGTATGATTTTGGGAATTTGGGGCTGCTTCTTTGTCCCAATTTTATTTTTTTCTAAAAAGGAAAATCGAAAGCTGTTGGGATATATGGTTTGCTGGCAAAATGGTATCCTTTGGCTAATGCTATCCTATTGCAAAGTGTATAATTACGTTTTCCTATTTGAATTTTCGCTTATCCAAAGCATTTCGCTTACACTGTTGTTTTTGTGCTTCATTGAGACCCAACAACAACTTAACGGTGACGATACAATGGGCATAAGGGCCACCTATCGTTTTAGTAAATTGCGGGCATATGTTATTTTTGTGACACTCGCTTTGTTTAAATTTTGGCCACTACTTACTTGCTACCTTATACACGCATCGTATTCCTGCGTAACATATTGTGCTATTTCTTGTGCGTTGTATCTTTGCTTTGTATTTCGCGCTTTTATACTAAATTTCATTGGAATTTAGTTTGAAATTTCACGGAATATGCTTTGCGATAATTTTTTCGAAAAATTTTGCATAAAATACTCGACAAGTGGGCAAAGTGGTACATTTTGACTGCTGTCTGGTGGTCGGTATCACCGTTTTATTGAATGCTTCTCATTATGCCAGTCCCATTTCGATCTGTGTGACGTTGGCAACATGGATAAAATTAAATTTGTATGGAAGATGAATTGAATGTGGGTGTTAACTCGCAGGGAGTTGACACAATTAGGAAACAGGTTCGTACACAGAAAAGGCGTGCACCTGCAAAAAAAAATGAAAAAGATAAGGAAATTTTCCAAGGGGATGTTCCCGAGCGGTTTTCCACGGAGTTAGCTGGCGAAGATTTGTCCTATTCCTATTGCGATGAGGCACAAAATTTACAGGAAGAATGGCGACCATCTCCAACTGCAGAGATTGCGGAAGTGAGCATGGCAGTGCCCACTCCAATTAGGCAGGAAGTTGCGCAGGTGAAAGTGGCGCGGGAAGATAATAATAGGCGAAGGAATAATAACCAGCGCAACCACCATAATCAGCGACCGATGCCCGATCAATACCGCGACAATCGTCCTAAAAATCAGCAACACGGCCGCCAAAATGATAACCGGCAGAGGTTTGCTAAGACCATACGCATCGGACAGTTTAATACGGGGCAGATGAAGGGGCTTGAGTATTTTGAGTCAATTGATAAGCTGAATGAGCTTGCGCAAAACAGTATCGATTTTGCAAAAAAAGAATTCAACTTCAACGAATATTCCGCCAAAAGCACCGCTCAACTTTTAAGCGGCATGGATACAACCCAGTGTTCAGTGGATGAGGGGGAAATAGAGGATATCAGACGTGCACCGAGCTCCCGCGTTCTTGAAGTTTTCACCAATGCGGTTTTTGCAGAAAAGCGCCCGATCATCGTGCATGGTGTTTTGGAATCAATCGAAGGTGGCGATGGACTGATCGTTTACGCCAGTGACAATTACAGAATCAAGGCACAGAGTTCTTTTGTATCGAAATTATTCATACAAAAGTATGGGTTGCGTCGCGGCCAAGAAATTACGGCCTATCTCCATCCGCCAACCCAAAATTCCACTTGTCCCTTTGCCATTAAAATAAAGAATGTAATGGGCGGTGCGACGGAAAGTGTATATGACTTACCGAAGTTCAAAGATTTGCTGCCCTACTATCCTACGGAGCGTTTATTTTTAGAGACAAACGAAAACGTTCCATGGAGCAATCATTCCATGCGCATTGTGGACTTGTTAAGCCCCATTGGGCTTGGTCAGCGGGGGTTAATTGTGGCTCCTCCCCGTACCGGTAAAACGGTGTTACTCCAGGGAATTGCCAATGCTATTTCAATGAATCGGCCCGATGTAACTCTGCTCATACTGTTGATCGATGAACGCCCCGAAGAAGTTACGGATTTTAGACGCCAGGTGCCCAGTGCCGAAATAATTAGCTCCACATTTGATGAGTCCAGCGACAATCATGTGCACGCCGCAGACATGGTGATTGACAAGGCTCGCAGAAAAGTAGAGGCGGGGCAACATGTCGTCATACTGCTCGATTCCATAACCCGCTTAGCCCGTGCCCACAATACGGAACAGCCGAGTAGCGGCAAGCTTTTGTCCGGCGGAGTAGACGCCAATGCTTTGCAGGCTCCAAAACGATTTTTCGGTTCTGCACGCAATATCGAAGGTGGAGGAAGTTTGACCATTTTAGCCACTGCGCTCGTCGAGACGGGCAGCAAGATGGATGAGGTAATTTTTGAAGAGTTCAAAGGTACCGGGAATATGGAGCTACACCTTGACCGCTCGCTGGTGGAGAAGCGCATGTTTCCCGCAATCAACATTGAAAAAAGTGGCACGCGCAAGGAAGAATTGCTGTACCATCCCGATGAGCTGGAAAAAGTATATGCTCTGCGTCGCGCGATGAAGGGCTTACCCGCGGCGGAATCCATGGAGATGCTCATCCAGCGCATTCGCCAAACAAAGACCAACACAGAGTTCCTACTAAACATAAATCGCTAATTTTTCACGGTTATTTTGGCTTTGGATCAAATGAGAGACGCTCGTTGCGTTTTACCTATATGCCCCAAATATTGGAGGGTGCAGTTTACATCGCGAAGGATTTTGTACCAAAACAAAGACCATCGTCCAGATTATAGCGGCAACATTTCCTAGATACGGTGTGGAAATAGATGGTGTAAAAAACCTTCTTTTTATAAAAATACAATAATTTCAATTTTATGCGTTTATCGCTCATAGACAAACTCTATGAGAGTGAGGTTGTATAAGCGAAAAGAGTGAGGTGAACCCGGCTCATGAAAGAAACACTGGGTGAATGCCAAGTGAAAAATTTTACCCCTGCCCCTGGCCAGATGGATTTTAATAAAATACATGCCTCCTCGGTAAAACATCCAAAGTGCACTAGTATTAGGAACATTGAATAAGGCATCATCCGACGATAAAAACGAAGGAAACAAAATCCGCAGAGGAGTCTTGTGGAAAAAGCGACAAGAAGAAACGATAATCTTATATGGCAACAGACCTACAGACATAACCTTCATTGAAGGTGAATAGTGCGAAGTGTAGGACAAAGATGTCCGCCGACTTTTCGTGCGTCAAGGTAAATCCTTGAAGTCTTTGCTTTCCCTTTTATGTGGCAGCTTGCTGTTTTTTTCGACAAACTTGCTTTTCCGCTTTTCAAACAACTTGGCATTTGCGTAATGCAAATCCTTCGCACAAGGGTTTATTTTCCTCCGCCAAAGGGGAAATAAAACGGTAGAAAGCGCTTACTCGGGCAAATTGAAATTCTAAATAAATTGAAACTTCAAACAAGCAAGCAGTTGCAACTTTGGCAAATTTTCAACA
>JAIRON010000029.1 GCA_031257495.1 Puniceicoccales bacterium | reverse complement strand
CATAATCCTCCGATTTTTTTGGCAAGGGAACTCTAAGATATAGCCCCCTTGGTACGGCTGGCAACATTTTGACCATGGCCCATATCAGTGCCCTGGTTGGTTTTGCTGCCAGCCGTACCGTTTTAGTTGCCTTTACCCAACTTCTCTAATGGGGTCAATACTTCCAATTGTTTTTTATTTTTCTTTGAAATTTTTCTTGAAAAATGGTAGTAAACGCCCAAGCTTCTTTATAAGATTTGATGAAGGTAAAAAAATGAATCGTATTAGAGTTAATAATGTTACAAGAGAGGGAATGGATGATATCAGAGTTAGGGAGGGAACGAATGATGTTGAAGTTAGGGGGGAAATGAATGATGTTAAAGTTAGGGGGGATGGTAACGTCGTCCGTGTCAAGGGCAAAGGTGTCGAGGTGCGAGTGGGCCACGGAAGTCAGTCCTACATTGGAGTTAGGGGGGATGGTAACGGCGTCTATGCCAGTAGCAGACGTGCCGAAGTGAGTGTGAGCCACGGGAATCAAACCCCGAATTCGCAGTGGCAGAGCGCTACTAAAGAGAGTAGATCGCATCGCAATCTTATCATTGGCATGGTTTCCCTTCTCGGCATTGCCTCTGTCATCTTCTGGCCAGAAATAAAAAACTTATTCAACACCGTTTCCCCGTTAATACTTGCACGGCTTATAAAGTTAAAGGAAGCGATAATTTCGGCCATGCCAGTGGCAGACGTGTCGAAGTGAATGTGAGCCTCAGGAATCAAACCCCGAATTCGGCCTCTAGGCAAGGGCAGAGCGCTATAAAGGGAGCGGATTGCATCGCAATCTTAGGCGTATTATTATTTGCGGGGTTTCCCTTCTCGGCATTGCCTCTGTCATCTTCTGGCCGGAAATAAAGAAATTACTCGACGCCGTTCCCAGCTAGCGAAAACGTAATAACCTTTCCTGTCTTTGTTTGCACAGCCTAGAAAATTTTTCTCTAATGCTTTTCAAAATAAGTGACAAGGTTTTATTTCGATCCACCTTGCTGCTTTTGGTAGAGACTGTAGTAAAGGGAGTCCGTTCTCCGTTCCAGTTCCTTAGGAGATCCCTCCTCCACCACATTGCCTTTGTCGATGACAAATACTTTGTCTACGATGGACATCATGGTAAACCTATGGGAGATGAGGATAGCGGTTTTGTCCACAATTAGTGCTTCTATGGCTTTGTGTATAGCATGTTCGCTGTTTGCATCGAGGGATGACGTGGCCTCATCCAGTATTAGGATTGGCGCGTTCCTCAGAAAAGCCCTAGCTAAAGCAATTCTCTGTTTTTGGCCACCGGACAGCCTCATGCCGCCTTCGCCCACACTGGTGTCGTAACCACTGCTAAATTCGGTGATGAAATCATGAGCATAGGCTTTTTTCGCCGCTTCCGTGACTTCCAAATGCGTTGCCCATGGTGCGCCCCACAGTATATTTTCGAAGATTGTTCCATTTATCAATGTGGGCGACTGTGGAACAATGGAAATGTTTCGGCGAAGGTCACGCAGGCGCATATCCCGCACGTCAATGCCGTCGATGGTTACCTTCCCACTGCTTACATCGTAGAATCGCAGAATCAGGTTTATGATCGTAGTTTTACCCGCTCCACTGCTGCCAACAAGGGCATAGGTATTCCCTCGCACCATATCAATGTTTAATCCGTGCAAAACTTCGCTCTGGTCATCGTAGCTGAAACGTACATCTTTAAAGGAAACATTGGAGATGGCACCAATTTCCACCGGATTTTGCGGATCCGTTATTTTTTCGGGACGATTTAACAAGTCTTCGATCCGTTCGAAGCTCGCCATGCCGATCTTTATTTGATTGTTCAATCTCGCCAGCTTTTTGATGGGATCGTAGCTGAAATAAAGGGCACCCACAAGGGCAATGAAGACATCCGCACCTATGCCCTTCGAATAGGTGTACACCATCGCTATTCCAACGCCAGCAGCGGATATCACCTCTATAATAGGGGAAAGGACTACGGAATACTTTACCGTTTTCATTACGGCGTGCATTACCCTTTCGCAGGTTGAACGATACCTGGCCACTTCGGCTTCCTCCATTGTAAATGCACGCACTTCCTGAATAGCCGACAAATTGTGAGCAAGCTGAGTCATGATGGTTTCCGTGCTAGCTTGCAATGTGAGCATTTTTTTACGCATCTTTTCGCCAATCAATTTGACGGGAACAACTATTAGCGGTATGGCGCATATGAATATGAGCAAAATTGCCACGTCTGATTGCTTCCAACATAGGTATATCAAGGCGGAAACAGCTCCTATAACAGCCATTGGTTGTTTAATTATTTCCTGTGAAACATCGATTATCGTATTTTGGAGAACAGCGGTATCATTCAGTGACTTTGTTATCAGCTCTCCGGGCTCAGTTTTCTTAAAAAATTCTAGGGGCAGACGCTGAATTTTGTCAAAGACCATGACTCTGATTTCTTGTAAAACAACTTGCCCACAGTAGCCAACGTAATAGGCGTTGAGAATTTCACAGCCCGCCCGGATTGACATGACCAACACGGGCAACATTGCCAGGAGAACCAGCGCGAGGCCAGTAATGTCGCGGTGAACAAAGAGCGTTTGAGAGGCAAGTTTGAGCATGATGGGAATCCCAAACCCACTGGTTGCTCCGTATACTATACCACTCACAATGGCGATGAACAGTTGAAATTTTGCTTTCCGCAGCAAACCCACATACTTTCCAAGTCCCCTATATTTGGCGAACTTATTCCTTGCATCCATCATATCTTCGGCTCACATTCTTCATAAAAAAAACCTTTGCAAGATGTAAATTTTGACCAGGCTGATCGCCATGGTTCACAATGTGATCATATTCGGAGCGACCGGATCCATAGGGAGCAGCGCTATCAGCGTTATTAGGCGAAACCGAGATAGGTTCAGGATTGTCGGCTTATCCGCACGTTCTAACTTCACGAAACTTGCCCATATTGCCCGCGAATTTGGAGTGAAAAAAATTGCCATTACCGACAGGCAAAAATTTACGTCAGAACGAGCGGAAAGCATGTTTCCGGCGGGAACGGTGTTTTTATTTGGCATGGAAGGGAACTGCGAATTAGCCGTTAGCGACGACGGCGATGCCATACTTATGGCGATTTCCGGCACCGATGGCATTTTGCCAACCATGGCAGCCATAGGTGCTCGCAAGACAATCATGCTGGCAAGCAAGGAAATACTAGTCGCCGCTGGCAAATTTATCACCGCGGAAGCCAAACGACTGGGCGTGCAAATCCTTCCCATTGACAGCGAACACAACGCGATTTTTCAATGTTTGGCGGGTGGAGAAAAATTTGTGAAACGGGTCATATTAACCGCCTCCGGAGGTCCATTTAGGAATTATACTCCGGATCAGCTAAAGTCAGTTACCATCGGAGATGCGCTGAAGCATCCCACCTGGTCCATGGGAGCAAAGATTACCGTTGATTCCGCAACTATGGTGAACAAAGGCCTGGAAATGATCGAAGCAAAATGGCTGTTTGACTTGGTTCCAAAGCAAATCTCTACCATTGTGCATCCGGAAAGCACCGTTCACTCCTTCGTTGAGTTTTGTGATGGCTCGCTGCTGGGGCAATTGGCCCCGCATAGCATGGAGTACCCCATAGCTCACTGCTTGTTTTATCCATTTCGGGAAAAAACAGGTTCCCCAAGTCTCAACCTGAGTGAAATTGGCAGGCTGACATTTATGGAACCGAACTGCGAGCTGTTCCCCTGCCTAGGGTTGGCGAAGACATGCCTGAATGATGGGGGCAATATGGCTTCCGCACTCCTAGGAGCCGATGAAGTGGCCGTAGAAGCATTTTTAACGGAAAAAATAACCTATTTGGACATATATCGGGTAATTAGTGAGACTCTCAGTTCCTATACCGGCGAAAGGGAGCAAACCTTGGATAGTGCTCTCAAAACTATCTCTCAAGCTCGGAGCATAGCCCAAGCTTTACTCTGAGCGTAGATATTTTTCATTTTCAAGAAAAATGATCCCCGTGGCAGCGAAAAAAGTTTCAAACTCTCTGCATTCTCGCCCCATGGCGGGCATTTTCTATGAGCTCGTTGGCTTTGGCTAACTTA
>JAIRON010000022.1 GCA_031257495.1 Puniceicoccales bacterium | reverse complement strand
TTTGTCTGAATGAGGAGGGAACCATCGCTTTGCAGCCCCGGAGTTGGATCCGCTTTTAGCTCCGGAGAAGACAGCATTGAAGCTGCACAAAGCAAGGATAGGCTCAGCGTTCCCACCTTCGCCGTTCTGCCCATGGTGGCGATATTGCCAATGGCCCTGCCCACCGAACGCAAGCATCCCTTCAAAGTAAATGGGCGGCACCCATCATCCCCTTTCCATCCAATCCTAACCATAATCTCTCCCAGTTGGTCTCCCCGTGAAACTCTCATTCCACCGCGGAGCTTACCGGATTCTTTCATATTTTTTCATATTTTTCAACACTTTTTTAAAATATTTTGAATAATGTTAAAATTTTGAATAATAAGGGCTTGTTTTTGTGCCCAATTACACTTTTTTAGAGAAAACGCTTGCATTTGCACCGTTTTGTCTTAGCAATCCCCTAAAAGAAGGGTAAAAATGTCTAGGATTTGTTTTGCAACAGGGCGGGTGCGTTCGCGAGGATGCCGCATCATTCGCAAGGGACAGTCGAAGAAGAGTGGCGGCATCGGTACGCACGTGGTCAAACGAACGAAACGCCTGTTCAAGCCGAATTTGCAGCGCATTGCTGTGGTTCTTCCAAGCGGGCAAGTTAAACGGGTGTGGGTATCGGTTAAGGCGATAAAAGCTGGCCTGGTCGAAAAGGCTGTTGCGTTTTAGCCGAGTTCAAAGCATTTTTTTGGCCGTTTCGTTGCTAAAAAGTAAAAAATATTTAAAAAGCGTTTGACAATTTCTACTTTCCTAGCTTTTTCTGCGCGAAGGTAATCTTGTAATGGCCGTAAGTCCGACAACGTACAATAGTCAACAAATAGCCTTCTGCAGGATCGACGTTGGTGAAAGTTTTACTCCAAAATCAATCCAAACTAAATGGCTTGTGCAGAGGAACAAGCCAGAGGGAAACGCAAATGTATGCGCCTTCGCCAAAACCTCTCCCGAGATTGGTTTCATGGATATGCAGCGTGCTGACATGGAAACCAATCTCGACGTCGTCTGTTATTTAAATGGTCAAAAAATTGGAGAAGCGGAGAAATTTTCTTCCCTGAAATTTGGGGAAGACTTGGCAGAACGAACTTGCGTTGTTTGCATATATGACAAAAATCATCCAAACTTTATAGCCTTACTATCCCAATTATTGGCAAGTCTTGATTTGAAAATTTTCCTGACAATATCTTATATCAAAAACTTTTTAAATCACTGTGCAGTAAAGAATAAATACGCCGATCTAGCAAATCCAAAAATAGCGCCACACCCACCCACTGCTGAAAGCAGCGAAACCTTTTCGGCAAAAAAAACAAAAACAAAGGAAACGGTGAGTAACGCAACAACCCCTCTTCAATCCTCCCAATGTTGAGCCTCCCATGGTTCTCCTCGAATTGAAAATAGCGAAACTTTTCGATGCCTTTTGCGAAGGAGACCTTTTCGATTGTCCCTGGTAAGACTCTCTGCGATGCATCATTGAACACTTTTTTAATTATAAAAATTTTTGAAAGTAATCGGTTTTAGTAATCACGTGCCTCTCCATCCCCAACAGATGGGGCATATTACGGGTACATGATTCAATGAATAGTTTCAAGTGAATGACCTTGGCGATTATGGCGAAGATTTTTCAGGAAAAGACTTGCGTTTTGGTTGCTTATGATTTTGTGTGTGGAGGATTTCCTTGTGGGGAATTAGCTCAGCCGGTTAGAGCATCAGCATGACACGCTGGGGGTCACTGGTTCGAATCCAGTATTTCCCACCATGCGGATCAGAGGAGGTAATTTATGTCAATTATTGTTTCAGTACGAAAAGGTGAAACGGTCGACAAGGCGCTCAGGCGCCTCAAAAAAAGACTCGACCGGGAGGGGACTTTGCGCGATGTGCGCGATAAGAGGTACTTTGAAAAACCGTGCCTAAAACGCCGCAGAAAGGAAAAAATAGCTAAGTTTACAAATTTTTTGCGACTGCGCAATGAAAACATGTAAGTCTTATTGCCGACTCTAATCAAGCCAATGACGCCAATTTGATGATTTTAAAATTTTTACCGTGGAACCATAAATGGGACAACCAAAACGAAAACAATCTAAGCAAAGAAGCCGAAAACGTCGGGGAGCGAATAGGTTTAAAGCCTTTCAATTGTCAAGGGATCCCGCTTCCGGGTCTCTGTTCATGCCGCATCACGTAAATCCCGAAACGGGGATGTATCGCGGCAGACAAGTAATCGAAATTGATGAGTAATTTTAGACTGAACATCTGTCAAAATGAACGAGTGCCCTGACGATACCACGATAGCCGTGGACGTTATGGGTGCAGACAAGGGGGTTGATGCATTTATCCGTGGCGTCGTTCGTGCATTTAAAAATTTTCCAGGGGAGCTTGGAAATGTGGTTTTGGTTGGCGATGAGGAAAAAATAAAGCGTGCCATCGCCGGAAATAAGGCGGGGAAGTTTTTCGAAAATGTGGACATTGTCCATGCATCCCAAGAAGTTGACATGGAGGATAAACCTATATCAGCTTTGCGCTCAAAGAAGGATGCTTCCATGTTCCGTGCTATCGGACTTGTCAAGGAAGGTAAAGCGGATGGTATGCTGAGCAGCGGAAATACGGGTTGCCTAATGGCGGGAGGGACACTTAAGCTGCGCACAATGCCCGGAATCGATCGTCCAGCGTTGTGCACCATGATACCCAATCCGGGTCACACTTTTGCACTGATAGATGTGGGAGCAAATCCAGCTTCAACCGCTAAAAACCTTGTACACAACGCCATACTTGGGGCCCATTATTTTAAAACAACTATGAATGTGGAGAAACCGCGGATCGGTTTGCTGACCATAGGTACGGAGGAGGGCAAGGGCAGTGATTTGATTTGCGAGGCCAATAGATTGCTCAAGCTTGCCTCGGATGATATAAATTACAGCGGCCCCATCGAAGGATTCCAGTTATTTGAAGGAAGCGTTGACGTTGTGATCTGTGACGGATTTGTGGGAAACATACTCCTGAAAAGCATTGAGGCTATGGCAAAGACCATCAAAACATATATTCGGCGGGAAATTGTAAAAAATCCCCTGCGTATGCTGGGTGCCATGCTCGCCGGAGGTGTATTCTTGGATATGAAAAGGAAGTTAAATACAGACAAGTTTAATGGGGCGCCATTTTTAGGATTGAATGGAATTATAATAAAATCCCATGGATCGAGTTCTGCAGAGGGTATTTCCAGCGCACTGAAGCTAGCATGTAAAACGGCACGGGCGTTGAAATATGGCGACCTGAGCGAAGTTATAGAGCGTGTCAACTTAGCGATAAGTCAGGTGTGAACCGGGGTTTGGAAAACATTGTAATAAAGGGCCTGGGGGCCCATGTGCCAGAGCGAGTACTAACGAACGATGATCTGAGTAAGATCGTGGATACATCCGATGAGTGGATTCGTACGCGGACGGGCATAGGGGAGCGGCGAATAGCGGCTAGCGGGGAAGCAACGTCGGACCTCTGCGTACGGGCAGCACAATTAGCCATCGAAGACGCAAAAATTGAGGCGAAAGATATCGATCTTATCATCCTTGGAACACTTGCCCCGGACATGCTAACACCGGCGACGGCCATGTTTGTCCAGCATAAGCTCGGCATAAAAAATATTCCCTGCTTTGATTTTGGTGCCGCATGCTCTGGGTTTCAGTATGGACTCGAGATCTCCCGGATGATGTTACTGAATCCCAAATACAAGAATGTTCTGCTGATATGCGGAGACAAATTATCCTCCGTAACTGATTGGCAGGACCGGACCACCTGTGTTTTGTTTGCCGATGGGGCGGGGGCTGTGGTATTATCACGCGAACCGGGCTGCCAATGCGGCATAGTTGATGTACTGATAGGTTCGGATGGTGAACATAGCGATATTTTAAGCATACCCGCGGGAGGCTCACGAGAACCTGCAAGCGAACAAACAATCCGCGAGCGGAAGCATTATTGGAGGATGGACGGACGGGAAGTTTTCCGCCTCGCCGTTCAGAAGATGGGGGAATCCATGGTTGAAATATTGGAGCGCAACAATTTAACAATAAATGATATAAATCACGTAGTAACACACCAGGCCAATATCCGCATAATGGATGCAATAGCCAATCGGCTTGCCATTCCTCCAGAAAAAGCACGTGTTACTTTGGACAAGTTCGGAAATACATCGGCTTCCTCTATCATAATCACCATTGATCACTACAGAAAGTGTAACGTCATTTCGCAAGGAGAATTAATTTTAACCGCTGGATTTGGTGCTGGATTGACATGGGGATCAGCAATCATAAGACTATAATGAGATGAACGATATAATGAGAAGATTTGTAGTTTTATTCACGCTAATTTTTTCAATTTGCACTCTCCATGCTGAGTCGTTGCAGGATAAGCAGGAAAATTGCCCTAGCAAAGCAAATGATGCCGCCAATGTCCAGCGCGACGATTTGCCAGTTGTTGAAATGATGAACAAGGCGCGATTGGAGCAAGAAGAGGGCAGAAATCATAGTGCTTTAAAAATTTATGAGAATATTTGTAAGCGCTACGGTGACTCGCCGTTTGCACCGGAGGCATGTTACCAAATTGGCCAGATTCGCAAGCAGAAGCGCCAGTATAGACATGCGTTCAAAGCCTTTGATGAGATTATCACGAAGTATCCCCAATATCCTAGTTTTAACAAAGTTGTCAGGAAACAGTTTGATTTGGCAACCTTGCTAAAAGGCGGCTCCCGGCCTTACTATTTTGGCGTCATACCGGGATTTAAGGATTACGTATCGGCGGTAGAATTTTACGAAAACATTATTAAGCACGCCCCTTACAACGACCTGGCTCCCCTTGCCTTGGTAAACATTTCCGAGCTCGCATTAGCGAACAAAAAACCGGCCGAAGCGATTGATGCTCTGGATCGACTAATGGATGGCTACCCGGACTCGGAATATGCTCCCTGTGCCTATTTGAAAACTGCCCAAACATATGCCGGTATGGTAAAAAGTGTGAAAAATGACCAGGGGGCTACATTGGAGGCCCTTCATTATTACGAAGATTTCTTGGTACTTTATCCGAATCATAGCTTAGCGAAAGAGGCAAAGCAAGGTGTGGATGCTATGAAAACTCAGCTTGTCATGAGCAAGATTGATATGGGAGATTTCTATTTCCAATCGCGCAACAATCCAAAGGCTGCAATCATAATGTATGAGGAAGCTGCTAAAAGTTATCCGGGTTCGGAGGCTGCCGCCTTGGCTAACGAGAAAATTAGCTATGTCAGGGAAGGAAATTTGCCAAAGAGGACTCCCGTTGACTTTTTGTTTGGCAGGTATAAGCGTCCCACCGATGAATTAATTGTGGCCAGTGAAGCTAATAATCCCGCTGCTGAAAATAGGGACAGTTCTCAAAATGGGGTGGATAACATTGCGACGGATATATTGCAGGAATAAATACTATGAAGAAAACTTGGAGTAGGCTACTATCGATTGGTTTTTCCTGCTTAGTGCTGTGCGGTTGCGCAAAATACCATCTCGGAAATGGCTCCAATCTTCCGTTTCAAACCCTATATGTTGCCCCAGTGTGCAATGACTCCCTCGCTCCTCAGATGCAAACAGTCCTGAGCGCCCAAGTCAGGGAAAAATTATCCCAGCATCCGCGCGTCAAGTTAGTAAATAGCTCCGATGCCGATGCAACATTGACGATCAATATAACTCACTTTGGTCAATCCGTGGCAACGTTTATGTCCAACGATAGTGTCCGCGCGAGTTCTTTTACCCTAAATGTGAGGGCAAGCTGTTCCCTGTTTGACAACAGAACAGGCAAGTATCTCTTTCAAGGTCATACCGTTGAAGCAAACATAGATAGCCGTACAGAAGGCGATTACCAGAGCAATAAATCACAGACCATTCTCCAGTTATCTCTGAAACTTGTGGAAAAAATAAACGACATTGTTTGCAATCCATGGTGAAGGCGATCCTAGCCCCCTCTATTTTGCTCTATGATAATTGCGATTTAGTCGGAGGTGTGCGAATAATAGAGAGTAGCGGAGCGCAGTGGATACACGTTGATGTTATGGACGGGCACTTTGTAGACAATATAAGTTTTGGACCGAAATTAGTTGCGGACTTGCGCCGGTGCACCGACTTATTCCTAGATGTCCACCTGATGCTCACTCATCCACACCAATACTTGACTCGTTTCATAGAAGCCGGTGCCGACGGGATAACAATTCACCAGGAAGCATCTTGCAACGTGGAAGACCAGTTACGCCTTATCAGGGAGCGTGGCTGCCTATGCGGCCTGGCCATCAAACCGGAAACGGCACTTAATTTTGAATTACTCAAATTCGTAGACATTGCTCTGATTATGGGAGTTCAACCCGGCTTTGGAGGGCAGACATTTATGCCCGAAGCATGCGATAAAGTTTTACGCTTGCGCGAATTTCGTGACAAAAATATACTCCAATATAAAATTTCCGTGGATGGCGGAATAAGAGAGAATGTCGGGCGAAACCTAATAGCCGCCGGCGCAGATATCATTGTGACCGGCTCGGCGTTTTTTTCAAGTCCCCAGGACTTTTGCTTTTGCCTAAATTAGCGAAATATTTTTAAGTCGATGTAAAAAGATCACCTAGTTGCTCTGAGGTCGAGCAGCTCGATATCCTTCACCATGAAATTATCCCCAATTCCTTGAATTTTATGCTCTTTCAAGTCCCGGGACCCGTACATTATTGCGGCGTTGCCAGGCTCTAGTGGAAAGGATTTAAAAGTGCTAAATTTTTGGTTTGGCATGTATGAGAAATTTTCTAACAAGAAAAATGGCGTCAAAAATGCTTAGGCTTGAAATATTGCAACTTTGTGTTTGTCGTACCTAACTAGAAAATTGATTGCAATTCGATTTTGCAATCATGTAAGTATTTGGTAAATAACAAGATGGATGCAAATTGTGAAACACGGAGTAACGGTGTTCTCAAAGAAAATTTCTTCATGGGGTGAGTAAAAGTATGAAAATGCCTAATATGCCAATGATAAGCTTATCATTTATTCAAAAAATATACACGATGGCAATACTCCCATCATGAAAATTCTCCATCTGTTTAATCCACCTAATTGAATAGTGCCCATCCCATGCTCAGCTGCGGTTACTTTTAGACCTTGCTAGAAGATCCCGCTACTTTTTTTTTCAAGCCAAATGGCGTCTTAGAGGTTTCAGTGGGTTTTCCCGTGGGCGTTGCCGGCGGTGGTTGTGTCGCTGGTGGCTGAACTTCAGTGGGTTTTCCCGCCGCTTTTTTAAGGGTCCCCACAGGCTTTGCGGGTGCTGCCTGCTTGGGTGATTGTGCCGCTGGTGGCTGAGCTCCAGTGGGTTTTCTCGCCACTTCTTCGACGGTGGGCGGGGGTGGCACCTGAGTATCCGCTGTCGTCTGGAAGTTCGGCGGCAGCAGCAAGCAACCATCCTCCTCGTTCAGGGGAATTAAGGGTTTTTGGGGAATTTTTTCGTAATCATAATGAATTCCAGATGTATTGGGGGTGGTTTTAGTTTGTACAATCAACCATTGGGATAAATCGTTAATTATCTGTTCGCCATAGTGCTTCATGGCAGCAAGTACCGTATCTTTATCCACATTCTTTGGAGAATTCAGCAATTTTAATGTGCCACTGACAAGCCTATTTATCTCTTCCCGGACCTTTGCCTTTGCATTTTTACATTGTTCCACAAAATTACTCCTAGTATAAGGGAGATCTTCTCCTGCATTTCGGCTGAAAGTCCGCGAATCATTCTTAAGCTTTTCCCCCTCTGCGATAGTGGAATCAAGCATCCTTTGATACACTTCAAAGCCAAAATCAACTACCACATCACCTAAACTTCTCATATTCTGCATCGCAGATCCGATCCTATCTACCCCTTTCGCGGTTATCCGGCTTACTATGCCAACCGCATCCCCTGCCACATCCCCAAATGATGCTTTGCCTTCTGAGGCATCAACGCTATCGATCGCGGCAAGCGAACCCGTTTTGATCTGGGCAATACTTTGGGTAAGCATTGTCGTACTCTTATTAAATTCATTTATTGCAGCCATTGTCACACTGTCTAGGACATCACCCGATATGTATAAGTCCCTAAGAGCTGCAGTTCCTATGCCTCCTATTTTTTTCCTTTCCTCGACTGCTTTCTCTAACCTATCGACTCTTGCCTCCGCTTCCCTTTTTTCTCTATTTAGCTCATCGATTTTTCCCTGATCTGGCCGGGGTTTTCGTCCTTCTTCATCATTGATTGCTTTCCCTAGCTCACCGATTCTTGCCTTTTCAGCCTTAATTTTTCCATTTAGATCACCGATTGTTCCCTTTATCTCACCGATTCTTGCCTTTTCAGCCTTAATGTTTTCCCTCAGACCACTGTATCCAACACTTGTCTTCAATGTTATTTTAGCCTCTACTCTATCGACTATTGCCTTTGCTTCATCGCAAAGAAAAGGATCTTTTGCCAACTCTCTGATAGCATGGTAGACAAATTCATTCGCCATAAAGTCACCATCATTTATTATTTTTTCCAGTGCGACTGTAACTAGGGGCTCTACTTCATTCCCACGAAAATCTTTTAATTTTTTGACATCCTCAGGCAATGCATTGATGGCTCCCAACAAGAACAATGTAAGGCGGGAATTGGCAAATTTACACCCCACAATTGCTCCCTTTTTGTTTTCCATAATGGGAAGAAACTTTGCACATTCCAAAATGGCTAACTTTTCAGGGTTTT
>JAIRON010000012.1 GCA_031257495.1 Puniceicoccales bacterium | reverse complement strand
AATGATGAGCAGGATCTGTTATTCTTTGACCCAAGTATTCTTCCATCGATCCCTCACTCAATAAGAACACAAATGTTTCTGGAAAAAAATCTGTCGTTGGTTGCCTGCTGCATAGAATCCGGTGACGCAATGAGAGGTTTTGAAAAAATCAACCCGACAAGGGAAACCAGCTATGAATTGCGAATTCGTGCTGCCCGCGATTTCGCCCTCATGCCGGTTGGAGAGCAGAGTAAAATTTTGTTAAATACATTGAGACTCTATCCACAAGTATTGAACGACGTTGCCAGATTTGTCGCAAATCCCGGGTCGTTTGAAACCGACTTTGGATTCATGGCAATCGCGCATTCGATACTTTTAGAGCATTGCCAAGAGAGGAACAAATACGATTAATTAAGGATGAAAAAGTTACACCGAAAAGTACCCTTTTACTCCTAGCCGATTAAAACTTTTTTTCTTGTTTTTTAGTTATACTCAAGAACTTCAAAACCGAAGCACCAAACAGAAATGCCTAGCGCTTGGAGAATTGGAACCTCCTGCGAGCACCGCGCTGGCCAGATTTTTTGCGCTCATGTACCCGACTATCGCGCCTTAGCAAGCCCGCTTTTTTGAGCGAAAGTCGCAAATCGGGATTCATTTTTTCAAGAGCCCGGGCGATACCAAGGGAAATGGCACCCGCCTGGCCTACAACACCGCCACCCATAACATCCGCCCGAACATCCACACCTGTTTTCATATTGGCAATAACCAGCGGAGATAGGATCATGCGTTCCGCGTGTTCAAGGGAGCAAAAATCGACGACATCTTTCCCATTTATTACAACATTTCCACTGCCTTCACTCAGGTACACACGAGCAATGGCACACTTGCGCCGCCCCGTACCATAAAATTCACTTCTGCTATCCTTTGCCATCTTGAAAACCCTTCTTACTCTGCCAACGCAACAGGATTTTGCGCCCCATGGGGATGTTTGGGACCAGCATACACCTTTAGTTTACGCATCAAGGCGCTTGCAAGCCTATTTTTCGGCAACATGCCACGGACGGCATGCTCAATTATAAATTCTGGCTTTTTGGCTCGCATATCCTCAACACTAATGCGGCTATCCCCACTTTGATATCCGGAAAAAAACATATATTCCTTATTGGATTCCTTCTTTCCACTTAAAACCACCTTGTCTGCATTTACAACTACGACAAAATCCCCCATATCCATGTGGGGAGCATAGGTCGGCTTGTTGCGGCCACGTAAAGCATTGGCAATTTTAACAGCCAGGCGCCCCAAAATTTTCCCCTGGGCATCTACAACATGCCATCGCTTATCACGGGCCTCTTCCACTGCAGCTAAAGTCGTTTTCATTGACATTTACTAAGCCAACCTAAATGCGCATCATGCTTTGTCAAATATTTTTCGCAAAAATTTCTTTCGCTTGCTGCTTTGTATGTAGCACAAATACTTTAACGGACTTACTCCACTTAATATGGAGAATAGCCACGAACGTAATGAAGTTCTTAAACATTGGAAAAATTCCTAAACCGCGGATATTGCATAAAAATCAACTAACTAGTGGATTGCTATAAAATTTAAGGGGCACATTTTTGGCTTTATTAAAATTTGACGTGACAATGAAATTTTGGACAAACTCTTGGGCGCCGTTATAATGAATATAGGATGTGCTGGAATTATTAAAGGAACTGGATGGGGAGGCACACCCTTTCTTAAATATGTAACTAAATTTTGTTAAATTAAGCTACATACCTTTGTTTTTTCGACGCGATAGGCCTGTTCTTTATTTTACTTCATTTACTTATTATTTTCTTTACTAGGAAAAATATTCTTGCTCTTAGTAAAGAGAGTTATGATAGAATCTTTCCTAAGAAGCGTAAGCAATTTTGTTTGGGGAATCCCTCTGATATTGTTGCTTGTCGGCACAAGCATATATTTTTCATGGAAATTGAAATTTTTGCAGGTAACCCATTTGAAGCTTGCGGGAAAATACCTTCTACGTCCTTCCGATGATTCCGCGTCGGGCGATATTTCTCTTTTTGGATCAATTTGCACCGCCCTATCGGCAACCCTTGGAGTGGGAAATATCGTTGGTGTAGCTCTTGCTATTTCTGCGGGAGGGCCAGGGGCCTTGTTTTGGATGTGGGTGGCTACGTTTTTCGGCATGGCAGTCAAATATTCGGAGGGACTTTTGGCCATTCGCTATCGCCAAGTTGGAAACGATGGAAAAATATGCGGCGGGCCCATGTACTACATTGAGCTAGGTTTGAAAAGTAAATGGATTGCCCGATTTTTTGCATTTTTTGGGACCCTGACTGCGACCGTTTCCATCGGCACCTGGACTCAATCAAACTCCATCGCCGTAGCCGCCCGATCATTTGGAATACCAACCATTGTAACGGCGGTGATAATGGGAGTTTTAGTTGCAATCATTACCATCGGGGGAATTCGCCGCATTGCCAATGTTTCGGAAAAAGTCGTCCCCTTTATGACTATATTTTACATTTTGGCAGCCATCTTGGTTTTGATTTTTAAGGCTACTGCGATTCCACAGGCCTTTGCCTCAATTTTCATAGGTGCTTTTTCGCCTAGGGCTGTTCTCGGTGGTGGCACCGGAGTTAGTGTCATGATGGTCTTGCAAAATGGAATAAGTCGGGGAATTTTCGCCCATGAATCCGGCCTGGGAAGTGCAGCCATTGCTTCCGCAGCAGCAAAGACCAATTCTCCCGCCCAACAGGGACTGGTAGCTATGATAGGAGCTTTCCTCTCCATCGTCGTTTGTACAATGACTGCTTTGGTCCTGCTTGTAACCCAAAGAGAAACCGGTATTTTTATCCAGGCAACGGATGGAACACTGCTTACATCCAAAGCATTCGGTCTCGGGTTAGGATGCCCTGCCTTGGGAAAATATATCGTAAACTTGGGCATCATTTTTTTCGCTTTCACAACAGTTCTCGGCTGGAATTATTACGGAGAAAAATGCGTGCAATACCTGCTAGGAACTCGAGTAATATCGGCTTACAGGATACTGTTTCTCGTTTTCGTTATCATCGGGCCATTTTACAAAATAGACCTAATTTTTACCGTTGCTGACATTGCCACAGGCCTCATGGCAATCCCAAATTTGATCGGCTTAATCGGTTTGCGCAAAATTATCTTTCAAGAAACCCTCGCCTTTGAAGAGGAATTGAAACATTGCCATTTTCCAAGAAAATGACAAGCCAGAGCAAATTAGGGATTTTGATTTTATAAGCCAGTAAAAGTAAGCTCTGATAAACTATCAGATAATCGTTTAATTGACAGAATTTTTTTAAAAAATTTCTGAAACGAGCAAAAGTCGAGTAAGGTTTTTCTGAAAAATTTTACATTAGATATCGCTTTTTAAAACTAAAAGTGCGACTAAGCAGGAACAAAATAAAAAAATGTACGAAACACATGATGTGTAATCAAAAACAATCCTTTTGTGAGGTATTCCTTTGGTTGCTTCGTTTGCTTCTCATCAAGGAAACAGCATACCCATCGCAATAACAAAGTGTTTAGTGTTTACTTGTCCAACGGCGTATAAACTCATACCAACATCACGTTCTGAAAGGTTGCCATGAACTAGTTTTGTGGCAATTTCTACTATGCGTGGATCGTTGGCACAGCTTTTTCTATGAATCGTTCTCAAACAACATGCTGGCCTTAAACTTGTTCCATTTAAACGCACTAATCCGCAACTTAATAACCAAGGCTTGGGGTCAATGAACCGTGCCCTTGTCACCTGCTAACAAATCAATGCGACAAAACGGATTTCACTATAATGTTTTGCTATTTCAATTGGTTCCAAACTTATGTTAAAATTATTCATTTTTCTATTCAAAAATTTATCCAAGACAGCTTGGATGGTGGCGACTGGGCACCGAAACGGGCAAATGACCAAAATTGGGACGAATAATTCTTGAATTTTCCCCCTTTAAAAGTACGTAGCAGGAAAATTTTCATATAAATTGCCAAAAAAAGCTTGACTTACCAAAAGCTATAACTTAGGTATCTGGATACTTAAATTTAAAGAGAATAAAAGTATGGATGCAGCTAACAATGTTAATAAAACTAAATTTCAGTCTTTCAAAGAACAGGTTAGGGCAGGTTATTTCAAGGTACATGTCGCCGCAAAACATATATGCGGTGAAATAGGTTCCCACTGTGATACCAATATCAAGGATGCTGAGCTATGGGCAAGGGAAGCATGGAGCATGGCTATGGCTAAGCCAACTGTTGTAAAGTTGTGGAGTTTTTCAAAGTTTATTATTATAAAGTTGTGGAATTTTTCAAAATTTATTATTAAGTTGCCTGTGTCACTCGCCATTGATGTCATAAAAACACTAATTCGTCTTGGCAAAGGTGAGTCTGTCTGTGAAATGGCTAAAAAGTTTGCTAAATATGCAGCAGAGCAGTCAGAAAAACTTAGGCGTTTGTGGCAAGATGAGCAGCTAAAACAGCAAAAGCTAAATCAGTAGCCAATAAAAAGGCTGCTAAATCGTCTCTAGGCCAACCAACCAAGAAAATCGCTAGAGCAACACTATTGGTGGATCGGCACAACTAAAGCAATAAGAGCCAAGGTGGTTGCTAGCAAGAAAGCCGCTAGGGCAGCTCTTTAATTCGGAACGTGCAATTTAACCAAGAGAACCTGAAATGCTTGAAACATTTCAGATTCTCTTGTGGCTTACTTGATTTTGAGTAAATGCTCTATTTCATTTTGCAACTTGAGCAATTGTGCTGTCGAGCAATTACTGAATATGTCACGCAATTTTAATAAAAACTCATCCGAAGTATAATTGGCAGTTTCTATTAAATATAACATGAGGCTTTCCCTGGATATTTGATACGTTTTTCGCTTTTCCTTACCCTTTGGAGCTCGGCCACTCATGGTATGTCCAAGTATTTTTTGGTTATCGAACGCATCCCGCACATACTGGGCACTTTTCCCTATTATTGCTGCCACTTCTTTGGGTGAAAACCAACGCTGTGTCGGCGGTAAAAGAAACTCGAAATGTCCATTATTTGACGATTGTACCATTATTTTTCCTTCTTTGTTTGTTTATTGGCCGCTCTGACAAGGAACGCGCAAACAAAGAAATCGTAAATTCGGTACAGTGAATTTACCTCCTCGGTTAATAAATGTAAAAAAATGGCTAAATTTGCGAGTAAAATTTTACTATTTTTTGATGGGTTGATTTTATTTGCGATCAATGGGATTGTTTTTATTTTCGAAGGAAAGGGATGAAGGTTTTTTTATCCAAATATATCGGGTTTTGTAATGGGGTAAGGCGCTCCATCGCAAAGGCTTATGATGAAATTCGAAAGACAAGTGGCAATGTATACACCGACGGAGACTTGGTTCATAATTCCCGTACTCTCGATAGATTGGCATGTGCTGGAATTCGTAAATTGCCGGATGATCAAAGTTTACCCAAGAATTGCGATTCCATCATAGTGAGAGCCCACGGCGTTACACCAGCTCGAAGGAAGATGCTAGGTGCTTTGGGTTGCAGAGTAATTGATGCGACGTGCCCCAAGGTGCTAAGAATTGCCGGTTTGATAAAAAAATATTCCAATGAGGGTTTCCACGTGCTGCTGGCTGGGGAAGCGGATCATCCGGAGATAATTGGCCTTTGCGGCTATGCTTTATATAAAAAAATCACAGTCCTATCTTCTGCAAGGGAAGTATCAAATTTGAAAACATGCAGCGAAAAAATAGTCGTCCTCAGCCAAACTACATTCGAAAGTGAAGTCTTCGAGGAGATAGCCGATGCGGTTCTCAAACGGTTTAAGGATGCCACCGTAAAAAATACCATATGTTCTTCCACTATCAATAGGCAGAGGGAAATCTTGAATTTTATCCAAAGCGGATGCGATTGCATCATAGTTGTCGGAAGTAAATTTTCCAACAACACAAAATCTTTGTACAACACAGCCCTGGCTAATGGCTGCCACTCATTGATAATTGAAAATCCCCAAAGCCTAGAATTAGCTAACACCAAAAAATACAATCACATTGGAATCACTTCAGGGGCTTCAACGGATTATCGAGATGCCTATGAAATATATGAAAGACTTATTATTGACGCGAATCTCAAAAAAGAGGAAGGGAAGAACGAAAAAATCTCAGGGAAGACGGATGGAAAAAACAACCCTAAGACTGAGGAAGCTTTTTGTGACCATAGGCGATCTTTGCAAGAAAAAAAAGATAGAGAAAAAGGAAAGGAGAGGACGGAGAAGTGGATTGTGGGTGAGTGAAATTTTGGCCATACAGATATGGTTCAACCTAAGTAATTTCAAGACATTTTACTGTGGGGCAAAGGGAGAGTTTTTAGGACCATTTTTTCCTAAAATGCCGAATTATTCTTCTTTTATGAAGCAGATAAAACGACAGGCAAAGACATTTCAGGTAAGGCGGAACAAGGGCACCTTTACATCGATTTAACGCCGCTTCCTGTATGCAAAAATGTGGCAAATTGGACCCATTCATCGGTCTCCACAACTTTTGTGCTAAAATTGCATCCCGTCCTGAATGCATCCCGAAAGTTTGTGAATTTTCCCTGAGACCAGGAAACTTACATGATGTTTCCTGTGCCGAAGAAATACTAGCTGGCTATGCGGGGACAGTAATCGGAGACAGTGGATATGTTTCCGCTAACAACTCATTGCCAAACGCCGCTAAAACATAGCCTCCAAACTCCCAGGAAGAAAAAAAATTCCTTAAAAAACGGTCAATCCTAGAGACTATGATCGGAAAATTCAAAAGTTTCTTCGGTGAAACACTTTCCCCTCCCCACAATACGCTTATTCTGCCATTTGTGCGCCCATTATTGCTTTCAATTTCGCTCCTCTTTTTTGAGATTCGCGTGTATTATTGATTTCTGAATAATGTTTGAAAAGCTTGGGATCCCTTATCGCCAACTTTAGAGGATACATCCATCATGACCGATAGTTGTGTAACCTTATACTGCAGCTCAAACATCTTTGCAGTAGAGAGTGGCCCATTTACAAATGTTTGTACGTAATCATTGAAGTCATTGAACTGTTCTCTCACGCCCCTTACAACATTGTAAACTTTTTGCGTAAGTGTTTCTTCGCTGGGACGCACGGGAGCTGTTTCGAGCCTTTCCACCAAAGCCCTTACCGCATTAGTGTTTGCCTCATTGTTGGCACTACTGGTAGCGATTGCTTTTTGGATTTCTTCATAGAACTCATGCTCGGGAAGTTTTGCTTCCATCGTTTTCGTTTGAGTCTCTATTGCTTGTACTACTGGAGTTATATCTGGAGTTGCCATGTTTTGTTTGGGTTAAATTGTTATTGTTTGAAATTTATTTCCTTAATTACATTTTGAGCGAGACTGATCGCACTCGGATCTTTGCCGCTGCTTATTACCTCATTCATAATCAGAAGCGCCTCTTTGTTGGCACCGCAACAATGAGAAATCATTCCAAGAAAGCTTTTTGCTATGTCGCTAGCTGGGTTTATGACCAGTGCTTTTTGCATTAGCAAAGCCGTGGCCGATGTAAAATCTCCGAAATTCATTCTACACACCGCCAGCCCAACAATCGGCAATTCACTCTCCGGCCTAGCTGCAATAAGAGCGTTAAATATGTCCTCGGCGTACGATTGTAATCCCCGACCAACCGCAACATATCCTACTTCGAACAATGTTTTTACCAAATCCGTACAAATTTCGGGATAGGTTAAATCGCCATTGCCACTTTCATTCATTGTAAAAATTTTATTATATTTCGTTGCCTATCTTATATTCTGTGCCGTTGACTTCATGGCATCACCAGCAGCACGAACAATGCCCGTTGCCGTTGTTACTATAGTTCCCCAGGTTTGAACCTTGGCCTGTATGCTTAGCAACCTGCCCTGGTCAATCTGGTTGGCTTCACTACCTGAGCCCAAGCCTTCTATGGCACTACCGAGAGTTTCTTCGTACGCAGATAAATAGCTCGCCAGTACCGAATACAGACTCTCTATTGTTACGCCATGCTTAAAAAGCCCAGTACCCGACATCTTCACGTTGCCACTATCACCCATAACTTTTCCTTGTAAATTGTTAACTACACTGGTGTGTGACACCAATAGGAGGTATAGCCTAACGCTTACATGGAAAAAAGCAAGGGAAATTTTTCACCGAGAAATCACCTGATATTATGGACTGTGGTTTTTAATGTATCGCCAAAGCTACGAAGGATACCTGTTGCCGTTGAACAAGAGATATTCCATGATTGAAGCTTTGCCTGGATCACAAGAAGGGTACCTTGATTCGTAGATTCTGCACCATTTTTACTCACCTTGGATATTTCACTATTTAGTTCATTCTCCGCTTTGTTGCACATTTTTGCCAATACTTCGAGCAACTTGCTCATAGATAGATTCAATGTGTCCAACGCCACCGACTCTGCTGCCATCTCTTACTCCTTGTTGTAGTTAAAACTTTTATTGGTAATAAACAACCCTGTTTAGGGCACATTTAGAAAGAGTCAAGAATTTTTCCATATTCTTTTTTTTGCTCTTTTTAATCTTCCACTAGGTGGCAGCAATATCTATGGGAGGGGGTGACGTTATGAATTTGGTATATGTGAAAGAACAAATTTAGAGAAGAGGAGTTACTTAATATTTTGAGCAGTACCTCTCACTGTGTCCCCATAGCCGCGGAGGATGCTGGTTGATACCGAAGAATTAGTGCTCCACATTTGAAGTTTTGCCTGAGCTTTAAAAAGATCTTCTTGGTTTACAGCTCCCTTATCATCTTTGGTCATGCTTGATACCGCATTATCTAGATCATCCTGTGATTTGCTGCACATTTTTGCTAGCACTTCAAACAATCTGCTCATGGAGAAACTTGTATCCGTTGTTGTCATTTCTATTCCTTTGGTTTGTGTCTAAACTTTTTTTGTTAATTGATGGCTTCGCCTAATGATGTTTTGTAATGTGTCAAGGAAAATTTTACATTCTTTCCAATTTTTATTACTGAATATTGGGAAACGGCGATATTTTGGGGCAAAAAAGAATTGCCCATTCTGGGCATTTTTTTAAAACTTACCATCCCAAATGGTTAATTTTATAAAGTTTTACAAAGACCGCTTCGGGGATAGATGCTTCATATCCGATAGGTC
>JAIRON010000043.1 GCA_031257495.1 Puniceicoccales bacterium | reverse complement strand
CCACGTTACTTTCAGGCCGCAAGCTAGGGGAAGGATTGAAATCTCTGCCCACTGACACTGCTCTCCCATGGGACTCCCCACTAGCACGAAAAGGCGCACTGCCAAAGGTACTGCTTCGCGCCGACAGGTTCGCACTTGGCAGGTCATGTCCCAGCGGGGTGGGTGCCTTAATGCCACTCGCTTGCACTATGGGATGGTCGAATATTCCCCGTTTCCCTGGAAACTCGGCGCCCGGAAACATGTTCGGAGATGGAGACATTCCAGAAGAAACTGAAAATGGCGGCGCTTTTGCTGAGTTGCCAGAAAAAATAATCGAATCCGAACAGGGATTACTTGCTGCAGTGAACCTATTTCCTCCTCCCCAACCTCCACCAAATCCTCCTGTGTTGAAGCCCACATTACCTCCTTGGTTTAATTAGGGTGATTACGAAACCTATGCATGTTTTTAAATTTGTCAAAACATTAATCGTTCCATTGGCAAAGAAAATTTTTACACTGAACACTTGGATGCATATGGAATTGCGCTTATTCCTTTGAGGCTGGTTCTTTTACTCAAGTGCGAAGCGGAGAGACCCAATAAATTTGGAGAACGGACGGAAACACTGAAGGATTTGTTTCGCTGCAAAAATTGAAAATTTCCATTCTACCTAGGGAAAGGGGCCTCGCCTTGGAAATATCTTTGGATATTTTTCGCTAAAATATGGACTTTACTTTAAAGTTAGAGCCAAAGTTTGGCTCTTAGTTTTTCTGTGGGATGCAAAAATTTTTATTTTTTTGATGGCCTAAGGGAGCATTCTAAGTTAGATGGCTAGGCTATGATAGGGAAAATTTTCAAGATGTTTGCCGGAAGGCATTACAGGAAATTTTTAAAAAAATGCCAGCCAACTGTGGCGAGGATCAACGAAATTGAAGCGGAGTATCAGGGGTTGAGTGATGAGCAGTTAAGGGCAAAAACCGATGAGTTTAGGGCACGCTTATCGGGCGGAGAAAGGCTTGACGAAATTCTTCCCGAGGCATTTGCAGCCGTAAAAAATACGGCGCGGCGGCTATGCGGTACAATTTGCTCAGTTTGTGGCCATGATGTGCTCTGGGACATGGTACACTATGATGTTCAATTGGTGGGCGGAATGGCACTGCATCAGGGAAAAATAGCCGAAATGGCAACGGGGGAAGGTAAAACTTTGGTCGCCACGCTGCCGCTGTACCTCAATGCGCTTACTGGGAAAAATTGTCAACTTGTAACGGTAAACGACTATTTAGCTTTGAGGGATGCCACCATGATGGGCTATCTCTATAAATTTCTGGGCCTGAGCGTTGGTTGTTTGCAAAACGAAATGGAAAGTGAAGAGCGCAAAGCCGCCTATCTATGTGATATTACCTACGGAACGGCTTCCGAGTTCGGTTTTGACTATTTGCGAGACAATGGAACGACGAGTTCCGCGGAGGAGCAGGTACAGCGAGGGCATTTTTTCTGTATCGTTGACGAGATAGACTCGATTCTTATCGATGAGGCGAGGACGCCGCTGATAATTTCCGGAAGCTCCGATTGTGACGATTATATTCCCTTTTTAAAGCTTAAACCGGATGTTGAACGCCTCGTATCTTTGCAGCAGAAGCTTTGCAATAGACTTGTTTCGGAGGCTAAAAGTTCCATTGAAAGCGGAAAAGCGGAGAAAGATGCCTATAAAAAATTGTGGCAAGTCAAGCTTGGCATGCCAAGAAATAAGCAGTTTTTAAAGCTGATGGAAGATGGTGAAGTGAGGAAACGCTTCGACAAGTTTGACCTGGAGATGAGTTCGGAGTTTGCCCGTGATGAGAGGTATAAAATCAAGGAAGAATTGTATTATTGTATCGACGAAAAAGGGCAGCAATCCGATTTGACGGAGATCGGTAGAAGGACCGTTCGACCCGATGATCCCAATGCTTTCCTATTGCCAGATTTGCCAACAATTTTCTCCAAAATAGATTCAGAGGAAACGGATGGAAAAAAAAGAGTTAATTTAAAGAGAGAAGCGGAGGAGCTTTTCTCAAAGATTAGCGCCGAAATTCACTGCCTGAGCCAACTCCTAAGGGCATATTCTCTCTACAATAGAGATGAGCAATATGCTGTGATCGAAGGCAAGGTTGTTATCATCGATGAAAACACGGGACGGGCAATGGCAGGTAGGCGCTGGAGCGAAGGTCTGCACCAGGCAATAGAAGCAAAAGAAGGCCTGGAAGTCGAAGGAGAAACAAAAACATATGCCACTATCACATTGCAAAATTATTTCAGGATGTACGAAAAATTGGCTGGCATGACCGGTACCGCCGAAACTGAAGCACAGGAATTTAACGATATTTATAAATTGAATGTGGTGGTAATACCCACCAACAGGCCGTGCCAGAGGGTCGATCTGAATGATTGCATCTACAAGACTCGCCGAGAAAAGTATAATGCCGTAATTGGTGATATAAAATCGGCCCATGAAAAAGGCCAACCGGTCCTGGTGGGAACAACTTCCGTCGAAGCCTCGGAACTATTGAGCAAGATGCTCAAGAGAGATAGAATTCGGCACAACGTGCTCAATGCAAAATACCACGCCAAGGAAGCGGATATTATTGCCCAAGCTGGGCAAAAGTTTTCCGTTACCATAGCAACAAACATGGCCGGTAGGGGAACGGATATTAAATTGGAAAAAGGAGTCAATGAATTGGGGGGGCTGCTCGTTCTCGGCACGGAACGCCATGAGTCACGCCGCATAGACAGGCAATTACGGGGACGCTGTGCACGCCAGGGTGACCACGGTAGTACGAAATTTTTCGTGTCCCTTGAAGATAATTTAATGCGCTTGTTTGCCGGTTCCGGCCCCATTGCGGCTTTACTGCATAAAACCTTCCACGAAGGGGAAGTGCTCGAACATCCGCTTCTCAACAAATCCATCCAAACCGCTCAAAAAAAAGTGGAAGAGTATCACTATGGCATGCGAAAACGTCTACTACAGTACGACAACGTTTTGAACAAGCAGCGGGAAGTCATATATTCCCTGCGCAACGACATTCTTCACAGCGATTCACCGAAGGCCATCCTCTTCGAGTTAATTTGCGACGCTATCGGCGAAAAAGCAGAAGAATTTTTGGTGACCGGTGATGTCCAAAGCTTCATCGGTTGGGTGAATTCAAATTTTCCAATCGTTGTAGAGGAAAGCGACCTGGAGGGGTTAGCTACGGATGCTGCCATTTCCTTCATTGAGGAAAAAATCAAGGCGGCCTATGCCCTAAAAGAGGAAACGGAGGATCCGGAAAGTATCCGCACTTTGGAATGTTTTACGGTCCTCCGGTCAATTGATCGCCGCTGGCAGGACCACCTGACCGAGATGGATCAGTTGCGCAACAGCGTCGGTTTGCGAGGATATGGCCAACGTGATCCGCTCAATGAGTATAAAAACGAGGCTTTTTCCTGCTTCGAAACAACTTTAAAGGCAATCCGCAGCGATGTTTGTTTCCAAATATTTCGCCTGTCGAGTAATAAGGGTGCTTTTCATAGAATGGTGGAAAAGATAGCGAATAATTTCACACTATCCGGTGCCGGTGCGGAGCAGAGCAATAAAACGAACTACGTTCCAAAAGTTTCAGTTAGCATAAAAGCAGCAAACAATGTGGGACGTAACGAATTATGTCCCTGTGGTAGTGGCAAAAAATATAAAAAATGTTGCGGCAGAGGGTAGGAATTGCACTGTCTGGCGGCGTCGACAGTTCCATTGCGGCTTACTTGCTCAAGGAAAAGGGTTATGATTTGCATGGCGTGTTTATGCGGACGTGGAACGCCGATGACGACACAAAACCTCTTTCCGATTGCCCTTGGCACCGAGATTTGGAAGACGCCCGAGCCGTAGCCGAACAGCTGGGTATCAGCTTCGAAGTTGTCAACATGATAGACAGCTACAAGGAGCACGTTGTCAAAGAACTTGTCGATGGGTATCGAATGGGCATTACCCCCAATCCGGATGTACTCTGCAACAAGCGGGTGAAATTTGGTGTGCTTTTCGATCATGTCAGGTCCCGTAACTGTGAAATGATTGCCACGGGGCATTATTGCAAAAAAGTTGAAAATCCCGGTGGTTCCTGTGATATCTACGAAGGCGATGACAAAAACAAGGACCAATCCTATTTTTTGGCGATGCTTAGCCAGGATCAAATAAAAGATGCTTTGTTTCCGTTGGGAACCTACGACAAATCACGAGTTCGGTTGATTGCAAACAGCCTTAATTTGCCTACCGCTGCGAAAAAAGATAGTCAGGGCATTTGCTTTTTGGGAAAGGTTAAAATTCAGGACTTTCTCGCCCAATACATCCAGGATTCGCCGGGAGACATAGTGACAATCGATGGCCAGGTAGTGGGTCACCACAATGGGCTGTTTAGGTTCACGCTTGGGCAGAGGCATGGCATGAACATTCCTTCCAATCGAAACAATAAGCACTACGTTGTCATCCGTAAGGACATGGAACGAAATGCACTGATTGTCGAAATAGAAAGCGAAAGCTCAAAAGCATTATACAAGAGCGAAGTGATCGTGCGAAATCTAAATTTCACAAGGGAGCCCATAGGAGATGGAGTGGAAATTTTGGCCAAGCCGAGGTACCGCGACCCCTCACAGGTGGTAACCTTTCGCTATTTGCGCAAATTGGAAGAGCCCGCTGAGTGCGTTGCCTTAGTTCACTTCAAGGAAAAGCAACGTGCCCTTGCGAGTGGCCAGGTCATTGCGTTTTATTCTGGGGAGCGCCTCCTCGGTGGCGGGGTATATGCGTGATCCCACTTATGCGAATGTTTTTCCTAGACTTATTTCTTTACGTATTTCTTGCCACAAATGATTTGGTGAGCTTTTTCCTTTGAGTTTCTCAAAGTAGCGGGCAGCTATGCGCATTTTATCTTTTGCACCTTCTAGTTGCTCCGTCGTTAAGAGGAAAGGAAGTTATTTTAATAGTATCACTTTGGTTATTATGTTTCCGGATCCATTTTCTTGTTGCAGCTTCTTAAATCCGCTCCAACACCCCATTCTTCGCTGCCTCCTTGTGGACTTCACCATTTCCTATATTTCCTTAATAGTGCCCTTCACTTGTTCCCACTTGCCAATATGCCATCCCATGCTTGCAAGTTATAAGTCGTCTTATTTTACGTTTTTTCTCCACTGAGACAAGCTGCCAAATGTTTCTTTATACGCCCCTTTTCTACTTTTGTGCCCCCTTAGGAAAATTCTTTTTTTGTCTATTTAGTTTACTCAAAGTTAAAAATTTCACTTTGCCAAATCTTTTTTTACAAAAAAACCTTGCAGTGCTAAGAAGTGTATTTATGTGTGAAATCAATTGATGAAATTAATAAATTAAGGATGTAATTATGAGTAGGGATATGACAATTGATAAGTTAAGAATGGAGCTCTTTGCTAGGCTAGAGGACACGCTTGAATATGTACCAGAAACGCGAGAGCTGTTGGGAGTCTTTACCAAGTCGGGGTATGCCAATGGTAGAATTTGCGTTGATGCAGGAATATTTGACCAAAGAGAAATAAGGCCGGAAGGCTCCCCGTTAAGTAACAGTGTCGCGCTTGGATTTGCTTTGGAAAGTGCAGAAAGTTTAAGCACACCTCTGGATGGGAGATTTTCTGGGAAATATAAATTGTTTTGCGGAATGCAAAATCTTGGAAATTCAAACCTCGGGGTTGATCTTTCTGTTTTTGTACCCAAAACTTTTGGGAATTTGGTCATCTTTGGTCAAGATCCAATGGATCAATTCGATCAGGCTCAGGGCAAAATGCAAGAGACTGTGGCAGATCTAATGAAAATTTTTCAAGAAATGCTATTTTTTTTTAAAACGGTAGAGGTAGACCAACGGCAATGTTGGATCGGTATTAAGGATTTTCTAATGAAAATTTTCCAAAAAATACTATTTTTTTTCAAAACGGTAGAGATAGACCAACGGCAACGTTGGATTGGTATTAAGGATTTTGATAAAATTTGCGACTTGGTCAAAGCTAATATTGACCGAGGTGACGTTGAAACACTCAGGTGTTTTTCAAGATTTTTGCAGGAAATTAATAAAAATCCTGATACTTTCAATGCCCGTTTGAATGTGAAAGCCATAGGCGATTTGAATGCCCTAATTTCTGGGGGAAGACAAAAAAAAGTTATATGGGACGTATCGCATAAAATAGGTCAAATACTGGAAAAAGCATCCGAAGACTGCAGTGAATTATACAAACGCTTGAGCCTAATTGCCTCGGATGAAGCAGTTAGGGGAAAAGTTTTGGCTATATTGGATGAGATAGATAGAGTAGGGTATGCAAAATTTATTCGTGACAAAATTGCTGCCAAAGATTATACTGAGTTAGGGTCATATCTTCAATTTTTCCATTTGTTTACGTGGATTGAAAAATTTGTAGAGCCTTCGAATGATTCCGCAGTTGCGGCCATTGAGAAAAAAATGAAAGATGAAATGGGCATCGATGTTGCATTTGGAAATGATACGGATTTGGCAGGGTTTGTGTTTGGTTTTTTCCAGCGCCTAAGCCCGAAAAAGCGGGAGTTGTTTCCGAAAAAGCTGGTTTTTTTTGAAAACCCCGACGAAACTGGTGCTGAAGGGTTTATCCTGCCATCGGAATACTTTGCTGGTATAGAAAATAATCCCATTTATTTGCGGAAAAATTTTTTCATCGGGCCTCCCATAAGTCCCAGTAGCCTAGCGGTCAATACCCCAGAAGGAACTCTTGTCCATGAGCTTGGCCATTATTGGAACTTTTGTCGTAAAGGCATTTGTAGCAGCACCCCATTAGATGCCTTTATCAAGATGATGGTTGATATCATAAGATCCGGATCCGTAAGATATCCAGTCCTTGCCAAGGACCTTGGATGGGATGATACCGAAAAAAGTCCTGAAAAAATTGTAGATGATTTCATGAAAAAGATAAAAGAAAAGGTTTCCTCCTATGCTCTAACTAACATTGATGAATTTGTAGCTGAGATGTGCTCCGTCTTGGCTTGTGCCGATGAATCGAAACGTAAGGGCGTAACGGATGATCCAGAAATAATGACAGTTTTTCTGTCCGTCGGTGGGCCGAAAAAGGAGTGTAGTATGGTTCGCAGATTGCTAGCCACTCCGCAGGTATCTCCCGTTGAAGAGGCAAACGTTAAAGAAGCAGGCGCTGCATGATTGGATCGGCTAGATTGCAGCATAGTCTTGGCAATTTATGCCTGGGTAACATGCGTGAATCTTTTTGTTGATTTTTTCATCCACCGCGAAATCCAAGTTTTATCATTGCTAATGGGCGAAGAAAGAGCCTGTCGATGCGGGATGCAAAATTTTGTTATCTTTGGGAAAATATTTTTCTTGTTTTACTAAAAATTTTTGTTACCCTTAGCAGAACGTTGTGGCTGGGAAGTGTGTTTGTTCAATACTTCGAATGAGGCAGTATCACCATGGATCTTAGAAAAGAAGTCGATAAGTTGTTAGGCAAGTTGGGGGATTCCCTTGGGTTGGCTGATTTGGTTCTGGACGAAAATAATCACTGCATATTACTGTTCGATGATAAGGTCATATTGAATCTCGAATTGGATGAGGAAAAAGAAATTTTAGTTGTGTACTCCTACATCGGAGAGGTTCCCTTTGAAGGCCGTGAAAATATTTTTGAATCCTTTTTGGAATCAAACTTCTTTTGGAAAAATACTCAAGGCGCCACTTTGGGTATCGATAAGCATACACAAACCGTTGTCCTAGCTTATCCAATGGAACTTCCTTTGAAAAACAAAGACATTTTTGAGGAGAGATTGGCTGTTTTTGTTGACGTTACCGAGCAATGGATTGATCGTCTCGAGCGGATGTCACAGGAGGCTGAGACCTTGGCAAATGAGGAACGATAAAACGCTCGCGTTTTGTCGTTCATTTATTATGGACAGTTATATAAAGAGGGAGATTGAAGAAACATGAGGAACGTAGCTGGAGTGATTGGTCGTACCCCTGAGGCGGCGGACATTGGGAAAACTCAGGGAGGAGGGCGCAAGTTTATGGCTGGTCCCGGCGGCTCTAAATTTGCAGGAAAACCCCCAATTAGTGGAAGGCCTATCAGGTCGCGTTTCGTAGAGGAGGAGGCCACTGTCAATAAAACGGATGGGAACGAAGCTGTGAACGGCGGCAAACTTGGGCTTATTGGAAAATCGCCCAAAGGGAAACGTCCCCGGTCTCGTTCTGTTCCCAGGGTTTTGGTTCCAGGAAAGGGACCGCTCGTGGGACATGAAGCCAAGAAACTTTCAGATAACAGGCAAAAATCTAGTCAGTTCTATCCCTGCGCCTCTTCTATGGGCATACATACGGGCAAAGGGGGCTTGCCTTTGCCTGTAAGGAAGGTTAAAAAACTGGAAGTGGGTACGTAATACCTAAATGGAAAAGCATCAAAAAAACTGGATCCCCAAAATAATATTTGAGTCGGTCTGTATTTTTGCTACTCCATGTGCTCATGGATGCCAATGACAATCAGAAGGGAAAATTTCGCCGCCGGAGGCTGATAAGGAAAATTTTAAAATACCTGCCGCGCCGCGCTTCCATACATCGGTATCCAATTTTAAATCGCTTTGCCGATGTCGCTAAAAAGCGTTCCTACCTGTGGTCATTTAGGGTTAACGAAGTTGTTCCAGCGCTTTATCTTGGTTGGATACTCACATTTACACCCATTCCCACTGTTTTTCAGGTGGCAGCTGCATTTGTGGCAGCGATGTTTTTTCGCGCTAATGTTATGGTGCTCATGGGTCTGCAGCTGTTGTCAAATGCCTTCACATTTTTGTTCCTCTGGGCAATTACCCATAAAGCCGGTGCTTTCGTTGTTTCCATTTTCAGTACGGAAACATTTAAATCACTGCAAAATACAATGGCGAGGGGTGAATTTTCCTGGACCTTGGGAAATTTTGGCCATGTGGCTATGCGCTGGCTCGCTACAATGCTCATCGGAGCACTTGTTCTTGGTTCATTGTGCGGGTTTATATCCTCCACTATTTACAAACTGTTTGCTTGGAAAGTGCGAAAAAGTCCGAAATTAGGAAAAAAAAACGTTTCTAATTAGCGTTTGTGCCACTTGGAAGGAAGTTTGGGAAAGATTGATGGTTCCGTTGATTGGTATTTGCTTTTTGAACCACGTTTTTTGCTTTTTTATGAACTTGAGTGTATGGGCACAAATTTCTTCTACTAGCTCATCTACGCTACCCCCTGTTTGAAGCCACTTGATTGTTTCTCCATAGCCAATGGCATTTTTGTTATTATCGTTAAACTGCCCATGAGCGAGTAAACTTCTAATTTCATCGATTAGCCCGGTGTCTACCATATTTTTTACGCGCAGATAAACCCGCTGCTTTAAGTCAGCACCATCGCGCGTTAGTAAAATTGTACGCTTGTTAAATGCATAAAATTTACTCTTTCGCTGGGCGAGATTTTTGTTCATTTCGACTAAAGTTTTGCCGGTGGACATGCATAGCCTTAGGGCGGATATTACCCGCCTGGGGTTTTTTAAATCGATGTCGACATGCCCATTGTTGAGCTTCAACAATTTATCGACTAATGGTCCGATCTCATTATTGTGCAGGTAATTGCGAATAAAGTTTTCCGTCTCAAACGTTGTTTTAATGTCGTCCACAACGGGGTGAAAAAATGATTTTAGATAAAATCCACTTCCACCGACGATGAGAACATTTTTCCCGCGGGAGAGTATATCATCTACGGCGCAGTATGCCTCTTTTATGTACAAGTTGACATCAAAATTTTCTCCCCCTTCGACCAAATTTATGCAGTGATGTTTCACTCTGCTAAGATCGTACAGTGTTGGTTTTGCCGTACCGATGTCCAAGTTTCTGTATACGAGCAAGGAGTCACAGGAGACGATTTCTCCATTCATCTGTTCCGCGATTTCCAGTGATAGCTCCGTTTTGCCCGTGGCAGTGTACCCTGTCAAGATGTACAAATTTTGCATGGATTAAAATTCTGCGAGGTCCAGTTTGAATGAAAATTGGCACTTGCTTTCCCGAGTTGCCCTACTGCGTACTAGGAGAAAGCATTCCACATTCCACGAATGCCCCAACTTCGAATAAATCGAAAAGCGCTGTTCTGTAAATTTTTTTATGCGGGCATCATAGTACAAAGCGGCCCCTATTTGAAAACGAAAATTTAGCTTTGCCATGAAATTTAAACTGTATTGGTTGGTGTAGTGCCGTAGGGAGTGTGCCGAAAGTGACAGCTTCCAAACATCACCACTACGCATATTTGTGGATGCAGTGATTTCGTTGAGCGTCATATTTTTCGGATCCATTCTCGCGTAGCAGTCGAAGTCGAGCCAATTTGCCGGGTACAGGCTTAGCAAAATATACGCGTCGGAGAGCGTTTCTTCTTTGGCATTGCGTATTTTATCAACGTTTCGCTTGAGTCTAATGTCCTGATACAAATCAAATTTTAGTAAATCTCGAGCATGATATCCCCCAGTCGATGTTTGAAGTGAATTCTTCAATCCAACCCTGAACATGTTTTGCGGGCATATGTCATCCACGTTTCTCATGTCTGCCAGGTCGATTATGGGCAAGTTAGTATCGAATACCTTAGTTTCGAGTAGGGGAACATTTGTGTTTTCTATCTCAGCTTTTGGGATGTAGCGGTATTGTACCACCGGCTGAATTATGTGTTTTATCCCGTGAATGTTCCAAACTTCGTTTTTGTAATCCAGTTTTCCGCTGAACAGCATGCTAGTGTCCAAGCCAAATTGAGCTATGACCCGTGTGTAATTTTTGTTGTTTTGCTGTTTCAGATATTCCGTTACTCTGATGCCGGCGAGGGGACTTATGCTGAACCAATCGCTGCCTGAAACAGGCAGGTAAGCACCAAAGTATCCATCAAATTTATCGACTTCGTGGCGCTGTTTGCTTGCATCTTTTCCCTGCAAATGAGCATATTTTACATACGTTCTACAATATATGTTCGTCCCTCCGAGGCGACTCGGCAGCATTTCAGCGCGTAGTTCCGGTATTTTGATTACGGTATCGTGAAAATTGTTCAGCTTTGGGCGCAAGAAAGCGGACAATACGTAATTACAGCCGCGGTAACTGGTTTCAAGGAATGAATCGGGAATTTGGTCCCTTTCATACCATGACGGTCGAAAGTCACGCGTTACTTCTGGATCACTCCACCAGTTCAAGTTGGCAACGGCATCGACGTGTTCCCTAAAATGTGCTATATTTTTAGTTTCTAGAAAAAATCTCTTACGTTTCACTGGTTGTTGATCTATGCCCTCGTTACGTACTTCGAAGCTACCGTCGTCATATATGAAACCAAACTTTGATTCACTGAAAATTTTTGCCGGATCCGATTTAGTTTCTATTTTCAGTGCTGGACCGAATAGCAAACCACGATTTGTGTACATATCTAATAGTCCGCCAATTCTCATTTCCTTGTTCATGCGAAAATAGAAGTCATTTCTTAAAAAGAATCCTAGATTTTTTTGGATGCCATAGTCATTTTTCAGCCAAAAAGGATATTCTTTTGTGATAAAGGAACATGATGGAAGGTAAAAAAATGGAACTTTGCCAATCCTAAATACTATGGATTTTGCGTGTACCTCCCTAAAATGTAGTATTTCAAAATTTTTTGCACTGATATTTGGCGTAAAATTATCTGGTTGTCCAAAATATAATATGCCGTCTTCCACCTTCTGATATTGCTCTTCCAGGTGCAATTTGGAGGCGTTAACCACAATTGGGGTCGAATAGATATTGCAATTGGAGCCCGTAATTATACCACCGGCAAGATTGTAATCCAGGGAATCGGCCAGGATAAGTACGCGATTGTTGGAAAAGATCGTATCCCCATGAGCCGAGGCCACTCTGTTTTCTGAGGAATACTCCATTTTGTTAGCCTGTATGCTGGCTGTGTCTGTGGTTAGCCTTGCATTACCCGTAGCAATTAGATGGCTGTTGGTCGGATTATATTCTATGGGATCGTCTGCGCTCAAATCGATACCCAATGCATTGGAAGCAAAAATGCATAGGGAAAGTATGGGCAAAATCGTATTTTTCACGGTAACTTGTAAGGATTTGTAAAAATCTCCAATGAGTGCTCAATAGTTTTCTTTTAGCTGAGCCAGATGTGTGTCCCAAAAAGGATGCCTTAAATTGTCAAAGGAGGAGAATATAAAGCCGTCCGCTAACATTTCCTTCGATTTAACCGATGATATGCCACGGGATTGTGCGTATAGCAGAGTTAATTCATCCAATCCTCCACTGGCTGCGCCGTGTTTGCACACTATGTCATTGGTTAATATATTCAGAAATGGTGACATGGTTGCTTTAGCGTCATCGGATAGAGTAATAGCTTTTGTATACTGATCGGATGTGCTTTCATGGGAATTTTCCAGAACATTTATTACGCCACGAACGTTGATGTTTGCATGGCCATCCAAAACCGAATTAGTTTCAATGGAGGAAATTGAGCGAGGTGCCGAGTGTGTTTGGGATGTTTGAATGTCTATTTTTTCTTTGTTATAAATTTTACATGCATTGCGCACTATGGCGGTGGAATGTTCTCCCAAAAGTCCTATGCGTTGACTTAGATGTAAATTTTGACATTTTTCAACAAAACACACGACCTCAATCTCTGCATTGTCATGTAAATTAAATTCCAATTCAACTTGGTAATCGTCCAATTTGCATAGATATACAAACACTTTTGCCTGCGAATTTCTGAGCAATGTGCTGATAAACTTACAATCTTTGCTTTTGGGATATAATTGTAGGCATGCCTGGGAATTTTCGGAGATATCCAGGTTTGTCACTTCTTCTCGTAGGTAAACTTGCTGTTCACCATAAAGTGGACTGTTTTGATATTTAGGCACCATTTAATTATGGAATGATTTTATCCGTTTGCACAGGATTTTTTACACAAATTTTGCCCAATAAAAAGCTTGTAAATGGACAATGGAGCAATACAAGCTTGGATACTATTGAGTCCCGTTCGTCTAGTCCGGTCAGGACACAGGATTTTCATTCCTGCAACAGGGGTTCGAATCCCCTACGGGACGCCAAACTCCTAAGCCGCTCAAATAAAGGGATAGTGAGATATCTAGAGGAACAGGAAATAAACATCCAAGAAGTTAATTCACAAATCATTCACAAAAAACACATTCATAAAATCAATTCACAAGAGCCAAAACTTAAACCATTATCATCCCTTGTAATTAAGTAAACAAGTAAAAGCAAACCTGACTTAACTATGATAGAAATTAAATTTCTGCTCCCTTTACTTTGAGCTTTTGTTTGGTTTTTTTTTAAACAGATCTTTGAGCCTGTTTCCGATTCCGCTGACAATGTCCTTTGATATATCCTTCGTTTTTATTAGCCCGCTTGTTATCTGCTCGATACCTGGCAAATGCAGCACGGAATCAAATGTTGTTTGTATGAACAGTGATAATCCATATTTGCTAAGGTCGGATAGAAGCGTCTTAATCACCTTATTAGGGTCGTCCACATTTGAAAACTCGCGCCGATAGTTTATGATGATTTCGTTGGCTGGGCAGTTTACTGATTCATCGATGATTTTTACCGACTTTATGGTAAACAACACCTTGTCCAAGCGTACCTTTTTTGGTACTTTTTCTTTGGCGATTTTTTTACTTTTATTTTCGCTGCCATTGATCTTTGCCTCGTCATTGCTGGGATCTGGAGCCACTGTGCTTTTCGTGAAAAGTTGACAATTGTATATACCTCCGGCGTTCTTAACTAGAGTTATGTTATCTACATCAACGATGATTTTTTCTATTACAATAGTATCGGTGAAAAGAGACCCCAGTTTAATATCGGTGGCAAATTCATTGAAATAAACAAACTTATTGGTCTCAAATTTATCCCTTGGATTTGATATTCTCAAATCGCGAAGATCTACATAGCCCTTAAATAAAGACCCTTGGGATGATTCAATGTCCGCAGTAAACCCAGTTTTTGATTTTATTTGCCACTTAACCGCCCATGGAAGCCAAAGATTTCCGCAGGCTAGCACGATAACTAGAATTAGCACGAAAATTATCGCTAATTTAACAAGCTTGCGCAATAACCAGGACAGGGGAAATAGTAGGGTTTTTAGTAGTTCCATGGCTAACTTTACCGTATTAATCTAATTTTTATCCGTTTTTTCTTCTTTGTAAGCATTTTTATTCGATGCCAGTTGTGCTAAGAGATTCCCAAATTCTCGAATAGAAGCATTATCAAATGTGAGGTAAGTTGTACATGTATTGTTTCCGCACTTAATATTAACCTCAACCGGTTTTAGTTTTTTGATATCATATTGCGTGTATGAACCTGCCCTTTTGCCAAGGACCTCCTTGGCGATTTGCTTGAGATTTAGCGAAGCTTGACAAAGGTAATCATTTTTCAATGACCACTGTGTTTTGTTGTCCAAAATATTATCAATTGTCTTTTCAATCAAAGCTTTTGATGAAGCCATTATGATATTATCATTGCATGCGCATATGTATTGATTGAAATTTTGACCGAAATTTAAACTTTTATTGGGCTGTGACTCGTAAAAATACACCGTTTTTTCCCTGTATGTATTCTGCGATTTGCATGCATATTTCGGCAGGCACAGGAAACATTCACACTCTTTCCCATTACAATTACATTTGGAACATTTACATTCTTTTCCGTTACATTTACATTTTTCACAAAACATAATGGAGTTAAACAAAGCCGATAGACCTGAATTATAATCCATCACCGTTTTTACATCTTCGTTACCATACCTGCCATTAATAATTGAAACTACATCCCAGCTATCACCCTCCGCTACCACATATACAGATGATTGGCCACTGGACCTTTCATTAATTGTATGCGCCTTTTCCATCATACTTTTCAACTTAACATCCAAATCCGTGTAGCTGCAGTTTTTGAGAATTTTGTGATTTAGTCTTTCCGTAAATGTCAAATTTTCCTTTGGATTGCTGTGCATAATGGCTGAAAAAAAAGGATCTTTTTTAAACACTAACTGCGGTATTTTTATAGCACCATCTACCCTAGTTGACCACAGAATTCCAATATCGGAACCGATCTTAGCTTTTAGCTGAAGTGAAACAGTTGTTGTTGAATCGTCGAAGTTGCTGGCTAGACACATTTTGTGCAGCTCATCGAGTTCGTCTCTAAAAGTATGAAGAAAAGATAGTGAATCTACTTTTTCACTGAACTCAGGGCCCATGCTTTCCTTGAAAATATCGATATTCATATTTTCGATCAATTTTGGTACGGAGGGGTATATCTCTATGTCGTTTTCCATTCTTTTATTGGCTATGTCCATCATCCAATCGGCGTTGGTTAGGTTTTTTAGGGCCTCTTTATCTAGATCCAAAGCTACGAAGGTCCAATCTTTGATATCTTTTACACTCAGGCCGCTTCTGATTAGATTGCTCTTGGCTGAGCTATTTTTATCAAATTTTGCAACAAAAAGCACATCCTTGCCGCTGTCCCCATCAAACACAAACGCCGTAATCCCGTCTTTTGCCGAAAATCCTTCATAATTTGGGTGTCCAAACATTGTCCCATAGGCATATACAAGCGTATAAAGTTGGTCACTTCCAACTATTTCCTTGGTGAAACGCATTAATTTTGGCATCACCACCTTTGGCGGTTTTATGCGCGCATACAAAAGCATGTCACCTTGTTTGCAAGAAAAAGCGCACAATCGGCCAACACATAATACTAAGGCAATGGCAAACAGTAAAAAACCTTTTACAAATTTTGTAGGATTCATATGGATTTAGCATGTTTTTTTTGGTAAAAATGCAAACAAAATTTATTTTTCCAACGTAAACAAACAATGGTTTGCGAAGGGAAACTTAGATTTTGCGTGAAAGTTTTTGAATGCTTCGCTCCATTTGTAATGTACGCATATTTCGTTGGAATGCAGGAAGAGGCGATTTTCTCCGGTTAATTTGCAAAATTGTCTATTAAAATTAAAGTCCCCATATGTCCTGTCGCCAATTATCGGCACGTGATTTTGAGAACAATGGAGGCGTAGCTGATGTGTACGTCCCGTCACCGGTTGAAGTTCGACGAGGGAAAGGGTAATATTTTTCCAGGAAACTTCCCTTATTAGGCAGTATTTCGTGACGGCAGCCATGTTGCCAAAATTTTCTGCGCGAACGTGTTCATTCAGCCTTGTTTTCGCTGTGTTTGATTTCCAGTGCCCGCTTTTATTGGGCAAATGCCCCTTGAGGAAAGCTAGGTATTTTTTCTCAACGGTTCGTCTCTCAAAGGCAAGCTTTACCGCATTCGCAATTTTTTCATTCAAGGTTACCAAAATTAGTCCGGAAACTGGTGCGTCCAAGCGATTTAGCAAGTAGATTGCGGAACCATCGGCATCGAGTAGATATTTTTCAAATTCCAGTGAATATTTACATCTAAGGAGCGCCAATTTTGATGCTTGTAATTCAAAATTTGGGTGCGACAATATCCCACATGGCTTTTCCAGGGCAATGGGCCCATCCCTTGATTGTTCACATATGGAAACCCCTTCGTTGAGAAATTTATGCCATGGCTGTACCATCATTCATGGATAACTTTTTCAACTAAAATTCTAGAATCTAAGCCAAAGTGTTTGTCGGAAAACACATTCACAATGGGGGTAGTTTTGAGAAGTTGCTCCACCATGCCCATTTTGGCGTCCAGATTGTCCACCATAGCCACGAAAAATGCTTCCGGTGTTGCCGGACGCACGACGGCGCCATATTCCGGTAAATCATGGTGGCTAAGGAGTATGTGTTCGAGCCGTTCCAGTAAATCTTCGTTTAGTTTTTTCTGCAAGGCTACACGCCTCACGATTTTATAGCCGATGAGTAGATGTCCCTGCAAGATTCCCGCCTTTGTACGCTGCGCAACTATATCGTCGCTGTATTCAAAAACTTTCCCTACGTCGTGCAAAATCAATCCGGCTACGGCTAAATCGTGGTCAACGAAGGGATAGAGAGGTAGTAACACTTGGCCAGCCTTGACCGTGTGAACGGTATGTTCCAGAAGTCCATGTTTGTAAGCATGATGCATTGAAATAGCGGCAGTTTTATTTTCGAAGCAGTCGCCCAGTTCATCGATAACGGCACATACCGTTTCCCGTAGGGCTGCATCGGTGATGGAATTTATTGCTTCCCTGAGGGCGGATCTCAAATTGGGAAGGCTTTCCTCGGCACATGGCGCTAAAAGTTGTTCCAGATTGCTTTCGCTTATCTCTTTGGCTGACAGCTCCTTAGCGGCGGATATATCCGGAGAAAATATTCCGTTAAACTGTTTTGTTATGCCCTCAATAATAATTATGGAGCCCTGCTTAGCCGTTTTAAAAAAATTATATACGGGCGAGTTGCCGAATATTTTGCAAGAAAAAGTTGATGTTTTGTCGCCCACTCGGACATCCAAGTATTCGGAATTGTTTTTCGTTGAAGTCTTACATTCCACGCCAAAAATCATAGTTGCCGTAGAAAAACGCGAGCCGCTAGGAGCAGATTTCAAATCAACCGCTGGGATTACATCGTGCATGAAAATTTTTCTAGTCAAAAGTTCGTACTTTTCAATATTTAATGTGGATAGTAACATAACATTTGCACAAGTGACCTCAGGCTCTGTAGCGCTAATTTTCAAACTTACCAGACATTGTCTCGGTTTATTTTAAAAATTTTTTATATTTTTTACCTGCATGCCAATGCTAGAGGTAAAAATACCAGAATCACATGG
>JAIRON010000051.1 GCA_031257495.1 Puniceicoccales bacterium | reverse complement strand
AACATAAGCAAATCCGAACGAACGCTCTTTCCCAAATAAAACACTTGTTGGTTGCGAGGTAGTGCAAAAATGGAACGGAAAATCGCCAAAGTGTATTATGGGCAATATCTTCCCTTTTATTAACCTGACGAAATAACAGGTCCATTTAGAAGTATGAAATTTCAGATTGTATTTTCAAATTTTTGCAAAATAAAAACAGGAAATGTATCTTGCCGTTAATGCTTGCATATTAACTTCTTGGCCATTTGGTATCTAACCTTTGCTTCCAATTTCTCCACTTCCATAGGATCCATAGTGCTACGATTGTTTCTAGCTTCTTCAAGAGCTTGTTCCGCACGCTTCGTTGCCCGTTCAATCTCATCGATATCGGCCTTGCTCATATTAAGAAGTTCGTCAGTGATGATGCTGACAACATTGCCGCTCACACGGGCAAACCCCTGGTCTACGGCGTAAATATCACGCTTCTCGCCGTTTTTTAAAATCAAGCCACCGGGAGCAATGATGGTAACTATGGGGCGATGCTCCGGCAAAACTTCAATTTCTCCAATTTCCGTTGGTATGACAACGGAATCTGCTTCTCCTTCGAAGTCGATCCCATTTGGGGTAATCACTTTTAACACAAGCTTTGCCAAGTTATTGATCTCCAGCAGTCAAAAATTTCATTTCTTCAAAAGCAAGCTTTGCTATGGCATCCAACAAAACATTAACCACAAATTTTACCCCAAAGCGCTGGCAACTTACCCCATAGCCAACGGTCTCAAGGGAACCTCCACCAGCAAACCAACCTTTTTGTTTGCATATGTTACGGCAGACAATGTCTTGATAGGCAATGAAAGGATTTACAGATATGAGGAGCATGGCCCCTGGCAGGTAAGCATGCTCCTCTAATAACCTGTACATCGTGGCGGCACCGGGTGGCCATTCTCTGGAAACGGGATCTATTTCCACATCTACAAAATTACACCCTAAGGGAGACCTTCCAAAAAATTTCTCCCATATTAGCCTAGCTGCGTTAGTTTCGGTCAATTCGAGATCTCCATCTTGCAGTTCCCTTACAATGGCAACCGAGTCTACCTGCCAATTCAATGGGCGCGTCTCAGTCAGAAAATAGATTTTTATAGAAGGGTTATTGGCCAAAATGGATTCCAGTTCATTTTTTAGAAAAGAACACTCCTCTTCCATTGATTCAGTGTCACTGCCAATGATAACGATGTAATCATAGGAATCCCGCTTGGGTAGCACTTCCTCAAGCACTCCAAGTAAACCACAGGCGACCGTGAACTCTCTAAGAGTGCACTTTGGTTTTCTAGTAAAATCTTTATAGCATTCCCCCAAATACCGTTGAAAACATTCATTGAACTCCTGCGGAGTAGCGGCCTTGATTTTTAGAGCTTTGCATAAAGCAATGCAGCCATCGCTCAGCTTTCCATCGGAAATAAATAATGGTTCCGCTGGTACAGATGTACTGGCGAATAATAAGCAACCAAAAGTAAGGATTTTTTGGAAAATACTCATAAATCTCAAATATTTATTTTTTACCATCTCCAACAACATCCTCAATCGATCCTTTCATGTAAAAATCATTCTCCTGGACGTTGTCAACATCACCGTCCAAGATCATTTTAAAAGAGCGTATGGTGTCTTCAATTTTGACATATTTACCGGGTATTCCCGTAAATACTTCGCCGACGTGAAAAGGTTGGGACAGAAATTTTTGAACCTTTCGGGCACGGGCAACAACCAACTTATCCTCATCGGGAAGCTCGTCCAGCCCTAAAATGGCGATAATGTCCTGCAGCTCCTTGTAGCGCTGGAGAAGCGCTTGTACCCTACGCGCGACTTTAAAATGTTCCTCTCCCACAAACTCCGGCGAAAGAGCCTTGGAAGTGGAGGCCAACGGGTCCACAGCGGGATAAATTGCCAAAGAGGCAATCTTGCGATCGAGGACGATGGTAGAGTCTAGATGGGCAAAAGTGTTCGCCGGCGCAGGATCGGTCAAATCATCCGCGGGAATGTAAACGGCCTGAAAAGAAGTAATCGAACCATTTTTCGTTGATGTTATGCGCTCTTGAAATTCACCCATTTCCTGGCTGAGCGTCGGCTGATATCCTACGGCAGATGGGGAACGACCAAGCAAAGCGGACACCTCCGATCCGGCCTGTGAAAACCGAAAAATATTGTCTATGAACAACAAAACATCCAGATGCTTTTCATCACGGAAATATTCTGCTATGGACAAGCCGGTCAGGCCGATCCTCATGCGAGCGCCGGGCGGTTCGTTCATTTGACCAAATACTAGGGCAACTTTTGAATTTTCCGGCTGCTCCAAATTAATGACCTTTGAATCGCACATCTCGTAGAAAAGATCATTGCCTTCGCGGGAACGCTCTCCCACACCGGCAAAAACGGAATATCCCCCACGGGCCATAGCAATGTTTTGGATAAGCTCCATGATGATGACCGTTTTACCGACTCCCGCACCACCAAATGCCCCAGCTTTGCCGCCCTTAACGAAGGGGCAAATCAAATCAATAACCTTTATCCCCGTTTCGAGAATATCGGAGCTAGTGTCCTGATCCACAAGCGCCGGTGCAGACCGATGTATGGAGTACTTTTTTTCTGTGACAACTGGTCCCCTATCGTCCACTGGCTCGCCGGTGACGTTCAAAATTCTACCGAGAATTTCCATGCCAACCGGCACTTGAATTGTCGAACCTGTATTAACGACGGGCAAGCCACGGGACAAACCATCCGTCGAAGACATTGCTACCGTACGCACACGCCCTTCACCAAGCAACTGCTGAACTTCGAGCACCACCTTGCCACCGCTATGTTTATTTTCAACGGTCAGCGCATTGTATATATCCGGCACATGTTGTGGGTCGAACTCGGCATCCACCACAGCTCCGATAATTTGCACTATTTTTCCTAAATTTTCCATAGTAACTAACCAGTTGTGGCAGCAGCAATTTCTATGATCTCGTTGGTGATTTTTGTCTGCCTAGCCTTATTGTACTCCATTGCCAAACTTTTCGACAGTGAATCGGCATTATCCGTAGCATTTTTCATGGCGAACATGCGCGCACTATGCTCGGTGGCTTTCGCCTCCAAAACATCGCGAAAGATACTCTGAGACAGGAACATTTGGGACAGCTTGTCGACGATAGCCTGCACATTTGGTTCAAAAATCATCTCTTTGGGATCTATAACCACTCCTTTTTCCAAAATTTTCATGCGCCTCTTCAATGAATTTATTTCTTCGATTAGATTTAACATAGGCAAAACTTTGTTTGATACTTGCTCATGGATAAGAGGATTCACTAAGCGGGAATAGACAACTTCAACGGAATCCACTCCTCCCCCAAGGTATGCACCTTTTAAAAACTCGATCACCGGGCGCAGTTCACACAGTTCAACCCGATCACTCACAGAAAAATCGGCAAGCAAATTGCGGTGCAACTTAGATATAAACTGCGTCGCTTTCTTTCCTATGGTTACGAACTTTTCGTTGCCCGTTGTATAATCGGTGGCGATTTTTTTCACCAAACCCTGATTTAGTGAACCGCACAACCCCTTCTCCGTGCCAATTACCAAAATTCCCCGATGCCTAATTTCCCGTTTCTCAAAAAATGGGTGTTTTATGAGCTTTTCATTGAGTCCTGCCAAACAGGCAACAATTTCAGACAAAGCAAGGATGTACTGCCGACCACTTACCGCAATGCGCTGTGCTTTTTTCATCTTTGAGGAGGCAACGAGCTGCATTGCGTGAGTAATCTTCGCCGTATTTCTCACCGCCTGCATGCGTCTTTTTATTTCGCGAACCCCCTTCATATTCTAAGCCTTATTATGCTGTGCCCACTCCTTTACCAATTCATGCAACTTCGCTTCGGTATCGTCATCGATAACCTGCTTGGTTGCGATATCATTGAGAATCGCAGCGAAGTTAGTTTCGGCAAAATTTTCCAATGATCCCGCCGAATCCGTAATCGAATCCACGGAAATGTCGTCAAAATAACCATTTTTCATTGCCCATAGCAAAAGAATTTGATTTTCAACGGGTTTTGGATGAAAGGTTTGCTGCTTAAATAACTCAACAATGCGCATTCCTCTAGCCAGTTGCTTTTTGGTTTTTTCGTCCAAATCGGAACCAAATTGGGCAAAGGCGGCAAGTTCATAATATTGGCCAAGCTCCAGTTTTATCTGGCCGGCAACCTGCTTAAACGCCTTAATTTGTGCTGATGAGCCTACCCTCGACACTGAAATGCCAACCGAAATAGCCGGTCGAACGCCCCGATTAAACAGATCCGTATCTAGAAAAATTTGACCATCCGTAATGGAAATGACATTGGTGGGAATGTAGGCCGAAATATCGCCAGTTTGCGTTTCAATGAACGGTAGCGCCGTCAATGAGCCACCGCCATGGGCTTCATCTAACCTGGCAGCACGCTCTAGCAGGCGAGAATGCAAATAAAACACGTCACCGGGGAAAGCTTCCCTACCAGCGGGCCTCTTAAGCACAAGCGAAATTTGCCGATACGCCACAGCGTGCTTCGATAGGTCGTCATAAATGATCAGCGCATCCATACCATTTTGCATAAACCATTCTCCCATGGCACAACCGGCATAGGGAGCAATGTATTGGTTTGCCGGATTGTCCGAAGCGGCAGCAGCAACAACGACGGTGTACTTCAAAGCATCATATTCTTCCAATGTTTGAATAAACCTTGCTACGGTAGAATTTTTTTGCCCGATGGAAACATAGATGGAGTAAACCGGCCGAAAATTTTCGTCACCGGAAGTAAGACCCTTTTTATTAATCCTAGCCTGATTAATGATCGTATCGAGGGCAATGGCCCCTTTGCCGGTAGAGCGGTCACCGATAATCAATTCCCTCTGGCCACGGCCAATCGGGATCATGGAATCTATAGCCAGAATACCGGTCTGTAAAGGCTGCGTAACGGGCCGCCTCGACATTATCCCCGGCGCAATACGCTCAACGGGGTACATTTCATCGCAGGATATGTTACCTTTGCCATCAATTGGATTGCCAAGTGCATCCACAACACGGCCTAGTAAAGCTTTACCCACGGGCACGGAGAGTAATTTTCCCGTTGTGTGGGCCTCATCGCCCTCTTTTAGGGCCGAATAGTCACCAAAAAAAACTACTCCCACCTCATCGTCTTCAAGATTGAGAGCAATGCCAAACACGTCATTCTTGAACGAAATCATCTCGTTATACATCGCTTCGGACAGACCATCAACGCGGGCAACACCATCGGCAATGGACAATATTTTACCCACATTTTTTTTCACAACGACATCCCTCAGGGATGCGATTTCATGGCGAATTTCCTCAAGAATTTTTTCAGACATTTCCGCTTTGCACCTTATTGAAAAATATTTTAATTACAACAAAAATATGTGAATATGCCCATAGAAATTTTACCCAATACAGGAATCAAAATATTCTACAAGCCACGGGTTAACATGTGCTATGGAATAGGTACAATTACACAATTAGCAAACACAAATTGCTCCATTTTTCGTGCTCATAGGGCAAGCCGTTGAAGTTTGGACTTTAATTTCAATAAAGCTTTCTTTTTTGTGCGCCAATGAACATGTCTCCCATGTCAGATATATATCCAATCTGCGGGCCCCATTTTTCTTGGATCCACGTTGCAGAACCAAGTTTTGGGGGAGATGACTATTTTATCAGGGGCATTTCCCAACCAAGCGCCCCACCAGCTAAAAGTGCTGTTTGCTATAATGTGGTGGTGACAATGGCTCATTAAAACCATATCCTGCCAACTATCGCTACCCCTATTAAAGTCGACAAAGGTGCAGGGAAAGTTTAAATGCAGATTTTCTTTCACCCAGGCCATGTCGTCTGAAAAAATATAGAAATGCGGTTGTGAAACTTTATCGGCAATTATTTTCTCTGCAGCCTGGTAATATTCTAGAGGACAAATGGGGAAATTGACTTTTAAATAGTCACCGCGGCGAATGTGCAAGCTAACGGAATTTTCGTCTTTGTCTATTACATTTAACAGTTCCATACTTTGGGGCCCTAGCGGATCTTTTGGCTGCAATTCCTCTCTTAGCTCCGAGCAAACCGACGAAAAATATCGCTCCTGCTGCCAATGACCTTCCACCCTAACTGAATCTTTATTGGTAAGATCAAAAACCTTCGGCTCGTAAACATCAATTTTTCTTTCGCGCAACTCTTTAAAGCGTATTTTCCCCATGCTTTCCCTGGGAGGCAAATGCTCCTTCACACAAAAATGATGCAATTCATATGGTCGATTAGTTTTTTTCCTCTTGTTCATATAGACATGTTTCTCGCCTACTTTCTTTTGCAAAGCCCGATACAAAGCGTATTGATACATTTGATTCCCAAGACCCGAAAACACCTCAACGATTATCATATTTCTCTCTCCATTTTTTTTTAATCAATAGAGGCCACGAATATACAATATATCCCTTTTCTGTCAAAAAAATTCCTCTCGCCAAAAAATCGCAAAGCTTCGCCTATCAGTATGCACTGTGAATTTTTTACGCTTCACTCGTGATCTGCCACTTGCAAACATGCTTTACAAGAATTTTATGCGTCTCGATCTTATGTCCCAGGAAATTGGGAACTCATCGCAACGGCAAAACAATGAGAAGGGCTTCAAAGCAATAGCTCTTTGGCAAGATCGAAACCGTTTTCTTCTTTCAGTAAGCGTTTCTGCTCAAAGAACGTTTGGAGTAATTGCAAACATCTGTCCGCCATGACGCCGGCTGTAACTTTTGGGTGATGATTTATACCACTCAAATTTTGCATGCAAAAGGAACCGCCAAGGCATCCCATTTTGCCATCCGTAACGGCATAAACCACGCGTCCAATGCGGCTTATAATAATCGCTCCGGCACACATTGGACAGGGTTCTTTTGTAACGTAAAGTGTAACATCATTTAGCCTCCAATCTCCCATTGCACGGGAAGACTGAGTGATTGCTAGAATTTCGGCATGGGCCGTGGGATCGTTTAGCGTATCCACGGAATTGTGACAACTGGCTATAATCTCCCCGTTGGCAACGGCAATGGCACCAACGGGAACCTCTCCAGCCTGCCAAGCTAGGATTGCCTCGTTGTATGCAAAGGACATGTAATACTCGTCGTTTATAACCAGCTTCGATGGGAAAACTTTCTCAAATGGGCACTCCACTCAACCTGGGATAGGAAAATTCCACGCCAATTCAATGCTAGTCTCTGAGAAAATTTTCTCAGTACTCATCAACGTAAACAACCGCATCAACTTTACCAATTATTTCATCGCAATATTTTTTCAATGTGTCAGCAGAGTATCCAGCTTCCCTAATTCTGACATCCTCATGAAACTCTCCACGGAGATACTCGCATCGCTTTAAAATATTTTTGTCCGTATTATACAAAATTTCATACTCCGCTCCCTCGCAATCGATCTTTAAAAGCTTACAAGCTTTTATGTCATATTTTTTGAATATTTTTTTCAAAGTTATCGAGTGAATATTATCTTCTCGAGCTACTAGAACAACTTGTTCATTTTTGGGTGCATGCTCGAACTCCCAGACACAAGGGTATTTACAGCCATGCTAATATCCCTACCATTTTTAGTAACTGCTAAATTTTCAACAATAATAATGCCATCGGGTATTTCGTTTATTTTGATATTTCTTTTAAAATTTTCAAAATTTTCTCTAACGGGCTCAAAGGCGTAGATCTTCAAAAATGGAAACTTTTTAGCTAAAAATATGGAAATCATTCCCACATTGCCCCCAATATCCACCACCACATCACCTTCCCTAAAATCTATATTGGAGAAATCGTAAGTACCAACCCCTATCTCCCTGGCGATCATATTGACTGCATTTGAGGACATTAAGTCACAAAATAGGAACGGCTTTCCACCCAACATAACTTTATGCATGGAAAATCCTCTCTGAAAATCTTCTCCCAATACTTCTCTGGCTAGAGTAACTTCTTCTTTAAATAAAAAATTCTCCCCATTTCTCATACTGCCAAGTTTAGACTTTAGCGCTGCTACAGCGAACTTCAATCTCCTATGATTACAATAGAAAGAAATTGAAACGGCACATAGTGCAACAACGAAAAATGATATAAAAAATTTTTTACTGTATTCATACCATACTTTAATATATTGGAAGCAACATCTCATCAAAACAAATTTGCGTAATAAAAAATTTTATAAAAAACCACGTTCCACAAATGACAAAACAAATAGCTTGACCACGGGATTAATTCAAATAGCTCTGCTTCGGTGGCGACTGATGAATCATCTCCCAGGCGAAGGAACAGGATGCTGACGGTGCAGTTTTTGTATGCTTGGGCGGTAAACCCAGCAGAAAGTTTGCGAGAACTGGAGCAGTGCTTCGACGAATTTGCGGAATGTTACGGTTCGGAAGCCAAGGAATTTTATAAATTTGCCCGAGAATTGGCCATTGGGACCGTGGAAAATTTAGACGTTATCGATGAGCTAATCGAAAAAAATGCAACAAATTGGCCAATTCAGAGAATAGCCAAAGTTGATTTGGCAATCCTAAGGTTGGCGATATATGAGATGCTTTTCAGGGATGATATTCCCCCCATTGTTTCCATGAATGAGGCAATCGAACTGGGCAAAGAGCTTTCCACCGACGAATCAAATCGCTTCTTAAACGGTGTACTGGATAACGTGAAAGCATCTCTAAATAGGCCCACACGCACGCCTCGCAGGAAAGTTACAGGTTGAAAATTACAATAATTTATTCAGTTCGAAGATGTCTTTCTCGCATAACTTACCAAGAGGCGATCGGCATTCTGATGATTTTATCAAACCTTTCCTTTGGAGTAGGTACTTTATGGGCAATGGGTTAGTTTCGATGAAAAGCTTGTTTATGATGGGATAAATTTTTCTATATTCTGCCAACGCGGAAGCATAATTTCCTCTGCAGGCATGATCAACCATTGCCACCATTTCCCATGGCAATAAATTGGAAGCAACACTGACCACGCCACCGGCACCGAGTGCCATAAATGGGATGGTCATTGAATCGTTTCCACTCAAAATGACGAAATTTTCGGGAACGATCTCTCGCATGGCATCCACGCGGGCACAATTGTCCGTTGCTTCCTTTATGGCGCAAATATTTTTACATTCATCAGCTAAAATCCTTACCGTGTCAACGGAGATTTCAATGGAACACCTTGACGGCACGGAATAAAGAATTATGGGCTTATCCGTAGAATCGGCAATTTGGCGAAAATACTCGACCAACCCATTCTGTGTAGGCTTGTTGTAGTATGGCGTAACAGCCAACATGCCGTCCAAGCCAATGGCATGGGCCAGCTTCGTTCTGCTCACCGCCTGTTTCGTATCAAAGGACCCGACACCGGCAAAACCTTTGATTTTCCCGGCAATTCGTTCCACCGCATATCGCAAGACATCTTCATATTCTTCATGGGAAAGTGTCGGTGCTTCGCCGGTGGTCCCGCAAACAACAATACCATTTACCCCGGATTTAACCTGAAAATCTATGAGCTTGCCCAGACAATCATAACTTATCTTGCCGTTAACAAAGGGTGTCGCTAAAGCCGTATAAACGCCATGTTTCAACATGACTTGACGGTGTAAGCCTCTGCAAATTTGTCAATTATTTTATCTTGCCCAATTCCTGCTCCACCAACCAATTGGCATATTCCGCAAAGCAAAAATCACGGTCAAAAGTCATGAGCCTTTTTTCAATTTCGCCATTATCTTTCTTCTTCATAGCGGTGAAAGATGGGGTTTGCCGATCCAAAACGACGACAAAAACAACCCCATCGCCGGATTGTACAGAACGAACACGCTCGTCATCCCTAAGAGATGTCAGCATCATCAAAATTTCGCTATCAAGCTTGTCACCATCTTTTTTAAGGGAAATTTCATTGAAAAGTTGTGGCGTTAGCCCAAACTTGTTGAATTTATCGGTTACGTTTGATTTTGTTGCCCCACCAAGAGCCGCTTCTATTCTTTCCACTAAAGCTTTAAATTGACTCGCCTTTATCTCCTCCCGCATATCTTTTTCCACGCGTTTTTTTGCCTCATCAAACGTAGATGCATGGGCTTCTTTACGCCCCTCAACAATCAAAACCGCAGCACCAAAATCCGTTGCAAATGGTTCGGAATAGTAGCGAGACGAATCCATGTCACACACATCGATCAGTGCCGCCTCGGAAACACCTTCAACCTTTGGTAGTTTAAATTTGGAATAGGCCGCTATTTTTCGCTTTGAAACTCCAAATTTTGAGATCAAGTTCTGCCATTCCTCGGAATTCAACTTAATATTGCCCCTATACAGCTCGCTGACAAATTCGTCAGCATTTTGCCCCGCCAATTTCTGTGATTCAAGGTTTAAATACTGGATGGTAACCTCGCTCCTAGCCGATTCAAAGTCGGGGTAAGCATTGAATCGACTGCGCTCGCTCTGAAAATATTCCCGAAGAATCGCTTCCGAAGGCAAGTGAACTGCCTCATCGACCTGGGGCGCCTCGAAGCGAATGATAGAAACGGCCACCATCTCGGGAATGTTATACCTATCCGCATGTTCCCTATGAAAATTTCTTAAAGCACCTTCATCAATGTTTATTTCAGGCGAAAATGAACCGTAGCTTAAATTGGCAACCGCCAAATCATACTCGGAATACAATGTCGAAAGTGCCTTTTTTAATTGGTAATCAAACACAATTCCGTTACCAGCTACGGCACGTTTTAGAGCACTAATTCGTTGCTCATCGAGCAAGGCCTTTCGTATCTCTGATTTTTCGAATCCATTTTTTTCACACGCGGTCACAAAGTTATCATATTTTTCCCCGGAAAATTCTTTCTTTTCATCGAAAAACCCGGGCAAAGTTTTTATAAACTCAGCCAACGCTTCATCACTCGTCGGAGGAATTGGCAACTTATCCGCTTGGGATAGCAGCGCACACCTGGCCAAAACCAGATAATCGAGTTGCTGCCTGGAATATACTGGTGTTCCCACAGCGTTCGATGAAATTAGCACAGCATTTAGTATCGGCTGCATCTCCTTTCTAGACATCAGATTTTTGCCATAAAAAACTGTCCTACGCTTTTTAGCTATCCCAGGCATGGTTCCTATGGTAAATACAAAAGATACAATTATCACACTCAGTAGCACACCAAGGACCCATCTGTGATGTTTTTGCAAAATTTGTTGAATAAAAGAAATCATAATTTAACCTATTAAGCTCCTCCCCAGGAAAGAAGGAAACCTGAATCGATAAAAAGCGCAAGATTTTTGTGAATATAAACTTGGATGACATGTGTGACAAAAAAACATTATGAAATTTATTGACTCATTTTTATTTTTGCATACCAACGGTGCTGCATTATGATAGCGCTTGTCGAAGCAATTCGAAGTGGGCTATTTCAGAGAAAAAATATACTTCGAAATATTTACGCCGGGATTGTGGTTGGAATCGTTTCCATACCCATGTCCATGGCATTTGCCATCGCTTCCAATGTTGAGCCCGAAGTCGGCTTATACACGGCAATGATTGCGGCTTTCTGTGTCTCCATATTCGGCGGGTCCAGGGTGCTTGTTTCCGGTCCAACGGGAGCCTTTATCGGCGTATTGGTCTCGATTTCTTCCCAGTTTGGCTTTGATGGCCTGCAACTCGCCACAATCATGGCTGGCTGCATGCTGATAATTATGGGAGCCGCCAAGGTCGGCATGGTAATAAAATTCATACCAGAGCAAGTGATAACCGGTTTCACATCCGGCCTTGCGGTTAACCTTTTTATAGGGCAATTTTCAAATTTTTTTGGGCTGACGTGCGGCAGGCTGCCCGTGGATTTTCTGGGGAAAATCTCCTCCATTGCCCGGGCTCTGCCATCGATCAATTTTGCTACGACCGTGGTAGCCTGTGTCAGCCTGTTGATACTAATATTTGCAAAAAAAACACCCCTCAGGGCAATCCCGGGACCGATGCTTGCCCTGGCCTTTGGAATGGCAGTTCAATATCTATTTAGACTCGATTCCGTAGCTACGATTGGCAGCGCATTCGGCGGAATGCCCAATTCCATGCCAAGGCTACATTTGCCAACAAACGTTTCCCTTGCCAGGATAACTTCGCTGACCTCATCTGCCTTTGCAATCGCCATGCTGGGGGCCATAGAATCACTATTGGCAGCGGTTATCATCGACAAAATAATTGATACCAAACACTCTTCGAATCAGGAGCTAATAGGGCAAGGCATTGCCAATATAGTTTGTCCACTGTTTGGCGGCATCGCATCAACGGGATCCATTGCTCGCACAATAGCGGGCATACGCGTTGGAGGAAATTCCCCTCTCACCGGCATAATCAGTTCCATAACGCTGGTCTTTATCATTTGTTTCTGCGCGCCTTTGGCAGCGTACATCCCCCTTGCCACTCTTGCCGCCATAATATTCATGGTTGCTTACAACATGTGCAGAGCGGAAATTTTCCTATCGACGATCCTCCATGCCCCACGCTTAGATGCGATTACATTAGTGGTAACATTTTTGCTGACGATCATTTGCGGCATCGTGTTGGCCGTCAACGTGGGTGTCATATTATCGGCGCTCATTTTAATTTATAGGCTATCGACGGTATCCAGTGTGAGTTGTGAGCAGTGCAAGGAATTTCGCAATCATCGAATTTCCTATCTGCCACGCGAAATAGCCATCTATTCCATATATGGCCCCCTATTCTTTGGCATGATCGACAAGTTCGATGGCATAATAAATAACACAAACAGCCACGTCAAAATATTTATCCTGCGCATGCGTGAGGTCCCCTTCATTGACACAAGCGGCTTGCAGGAACTTCACGCAATCATCGACAAATTTGCCTCCAGTGGCCGTAAGGTTATCATAGCGGAAGCTACGGCGGAGGTGGCCAAGAAATTGCACCGATCGCAAGTGTCCGATTCAACCAATAGTGAAAATTATGGCCGAAACCTCGATGAAGCAATCAAGATTGCAAAAGAGCTCCATAGTGGCATGGTGGGGAAATAATGGCCTGCTTACTCGTATTTTTATTCATAGTCGGAGCGTGCATTGGGAGCTTTCTAGGAGTATGTGTCGATCGCATACCAAGGGGCAAATCCGTAATTTTCGGCCATTCGCATTGTGCCTGTGGAGCCCCCATCCCTCCCTATTTAAATGTTCCCATTCTGGCTTGGCTTCTGCTGTGGGGGCGGAGCAAGTGCTGCGGAGCCAGGATCCCCTTTAAATTTTTCCTCTTGGAATTATTGACCGGTTTTTTGCTACCAATCATGTTTCTCTCTCAAAAAGATGCCATGCGAACTGCTATTTTTTTCTTCCTAACCTGTTGCTTGCTCGTTGTGTCCTTCATAGATATCGACACTATGGAGCTTCCAGATTTTCTAACCATCGGACTGGCTGGCGTCGGTCTCATAGTTTCCCTAATTTTTCCGAAAATACACGGCACAACAAATATCTTTGTCTCCGCCCACCGGAGTGTTTTTGGGCTTTTATGCGGCACGGGCATACTATTTTGGATCGGTGCGCTAGGGGAATGGATTTTTAAAAAAGAAGCAATTGGCTTTGGCGACATTAAACTGATCGGAGCCATTGGCACCTTTTGTGGTGTCAGGGGATGCCTCTATGCCATCTTCGGAGGATCGGCAATGGGAACCTTATTTATCCTTCTCTTCCTACTGTGGAGGCTTTTTTTTCCAAAGAAAAAAAGTCATCCCATCTCCATCCTGCCCTTTGCCCCATTCCTAAGCCTGGGCACAATTCTATTTATTTTACTCGAAAAGTTTTCCCTCTTACTCTAATTCTCTCAAAAACAGCGCTTAGTACGATCCTAAATAGACATTCACAATTTGGAAATGACATTACATTAATTTTAACCCCTTAAACAAGCTTCTCAATTTTTCTACCCCTTCAAGGCTAGTGGAATCATGGCAAGAGCTAAGTTTCCCATTGGAAATGAGGTATTTTACAAGCTCTTTCTCAAGCCCAGGATATTTTTTGGCCCATTTTTCAAATTTATTCAACGTATCGTTCAGCTTAGAAGTTCGCTTGGAGCTATCGCTAATTGCCAATGCATCCCTCAATTCGTGAGCTATCTTCGTTCCTTCTTTACCACGTAACTTATCGAAAAAATCTAAAAGCCACTGGGTTAACGTTCTCCTATATGCGTGCATACCAGCAATATCTTTGCTCCTTGATCCCAAAACCACTCCAAGTGCTTCCAAACTCTGACCCGACATTGCTACCCTATCTTTGTAATGTGAGACGCTATGTCTTACTTCGTGTTCTCCAACTTTGGACTCGATGTTAGAATCACCAATTTTCCATGTTTTATGAACACCAGCACTGTCAATGTGATAAGTATAACCTTTACTCATTATTTTCCATCCCTTTTTTAATTGCAGAGCCTAAGTATAACTAAAATTTATTAATTTGCAAGAAAAGATTTGTTTAAAATTTAAAAATTTTTCGCCACTAGGTGAAACAAAAATGTTTTTGCCGCTATCCATCGGAGTATTTTAGGTTTTTATGCGGCACGGTCTGGATCGGCAAACTTTCAATAAGGAGGCTACCTATTCTGCGAATGATAGCAAAATTTGAAAGTAATTTATGTGCGCCGAACTTACGACACTTGCCAGATAATTCAAGTAAACTGTGATTGTGCTATTAAAAAAGGGAACACTGAGGCTAACGCTTTGCATGCCTGCCATTGGCTGCAAATTGAAATTAATTGCGCCCGTAATGTCTGTCTCATTGAACAGTAACTTGACGCCGCATTGGCTGTTCTCATCAAAATACACCGTGGAAAAATCTAGGCGACACAGGTAAGACATCATAGTAGAAGAATCGTAGGAAGTGGTGTAGAATTCCACGGGAGCAATCAGCCTGTATTTTGGCTCAACATCGACCGTTGTGGAAAAATCGCGACTGATGCTAACCCCATTGATTGCATAGGAATATTTCAAGCGAATGCCTTCGAGCAGCCAAAACAATGTACACATGTCGCTGGGAGAAATATTTTTAACGGTCGCCTGGCTGATATTGGAATCATGTTCGGTCGTGTGAGGGACACCCGCGAAACTCACACGACACAGAAATTCTTCAATCATGACTCCTTTTTTCTGGAATTGTCGCCTTTTGTGCCATCGTCGAGCGGATCTCTTACCAATCCGATCAATCTTAGAAACATCCGCAATATTTTTGTTATTTTTTTCATGATTCTAAAAATGGTTCACTTGCTAGGGAAAAGCGCTTCTTCAAAACCCCGGATTCACAAACATCCTCTTCGCGTAGCAGCACGTTTAAGGATTGAGTCAAGTCACTGGCATCTATTTTTATCGTGGAATTGGAATTTTCGGAATCGACAAACTTCAGCATATTATACTTGCAGTCACCGGTCAGCGTATCTTCCACGCGGGAATACACACCCTGCTCAACTGCGCCGCTACCCGTTGCTTCAGCGGTTGTGCGTTCACCGTAATTGCGCGACTCGTACAGCAGCCTTCCGGAGCGAGTAAGTTCCGCTAGATCCGCCGCACCGAGGTGCTTTGCTGGTCCAAATTTTATGTAAATTTCACCCCTGTCCAGGTCATCAACAACCTCCTGAACAACGGCATTGATACTCTCCCATTCCGCTCTGCCGGAAATGAAATTTAGCAAAAATTGCTCGTACTTAGTGCCGACTTCGTGGTCAACGAGCGCAATACTGCCATCGTATTGCAAAACCCCAACGGATTCAAAAATGCCTTGCGCTAAATTGTTTGGAATTGTTTCTGCTGTAAGCAGGGACATCAACTTTCTATAACTTCCTGTTTCCGCATCCGTTGCGCGAATTTTAATGGCAATGTCCTGGTCTACGACGGCAATGTTGTTGTTTCGATAGGAAACATTTGCGCGAATAACATCATCTTCCACCTCCCTAGACATCCAATCCGCCACGGAACCATTGATCAGTTCGTAAGGCAAAGAACTGGTCCTTGTAACATTTGCTATGGAAACATTGGTAAATTTTGCTAACCAGGGCACATGCTGCGTCCACCACAATGTCGATGAGGTTTCAATGGCCGCTGACGTAATTTTTTGGGTGAGGTGAGTCGACTTCGCTCCCTCAAGGTTTATGGTTAAAACAAGGGTCTTAAACTCGATCCCCGTTGCTTCTTCCGGATATTTTTGCACATCCACCGTCTTCCAAGCTTTTCCATTGGCGCTGTTGTTTGTTTCGAATTTTAGTACAACCGCTGGCACAAGCAGGTCATACCTGGGCTGCATGGAAAATTGTTCAACACCACTTAAAAGATTTATGGACGTCGATGTCAGCTGTGCCCGTCGTTTAAAAAATATCTCCGGAGTAGTCTGGGAGTAGTCGATGAAACATACCGTGTCCGGCACCCAGCGCAGCAAGCGGCGAATTGCATCCGCACAAGACAAGTCTTTGCATTCGTCGAAGGGAATGTGAACATCAATATCGACCGTGCCAAGAATTAGATTTGCACCACAGGAATGGGCATAGTTTACAATGTCTGCAACTTGCTCACCGATTGTTATTTTTTCACCATCTAAATTTTGTCCTAAAATTATGCGTCCCTTGTAAATGTTCGTCAGCGATGAATCCGGATCTTGGCTGTTGCTGGGAACTTTCCACTCCTGTTGGTAAATTAAGTTTTCCAAAAACCACCATCCTCCGCTGGCTTCATAACTGTGATTTTCCAGCTTCGCTGAACCGTAAACAGGGGTTTGGGAAATCACACCTTCGAACCACTTTTCCTCCCCTCGGAAAACTTTTATGGTGCTACCACTCGCAAACACTGGATCATCAAAAATAGACCGTCCTTCTACGTCGAAAATTAGCTTGTCGATCGCCTGATTTTTCCACAATCGACGCACGTTGCCTATGCCTAGTTCCGCAAAAGTGTACTGCTCCCCATTGTAAAATATCTTCCACATGATTCAGCGTAAATTATTGATTCTCAATTCCAAATTTTCCATGCTGCTTTCTATGTGATTAATTTTCTGATCAATGAATGCTTGCAACTCTTGTAAAAAATTTTCCAAGTTGGTTAATTTTTGCGCAAATGCTTCATTTGTTTTAGTAAAATTGTCCATTTTCATAGTAAAATTTTATTGCGTGCGACCACAGGATCATTGTGATCGCACCTTGTTTGTGTGTTCTTTGTCAGAGCAAATCCGTTGTTGGCCAAATAACATTAGAGGGAAAGCCTTCCTGTTCGGGAAGGTCCCTCAGTTGTTGGCGATATTCGTGTAATGCCGTGTAATCCGTTTCCGTTTCCAGGGCACGCATCACTGCCCAATCGGATTGCTGCAGCAAATTGTTGCGTTTTTTGCGCACCTCTTCCATGAGGCGGGCATTGGTACCACTCTCCCATTCACCTACATCGGCTAGGTAGGCGAATTTTTCTTCGACTGACAGCGCTACCAATTCGCCGTTAACATATTGGTAAATATTATCATCATTCATATCTGTGTTCATAAATTTTTCACTCCAAATATAGCTATGGTACCGGAGGTGAAGTTTCCGTTGTTGAAATACAGGCGAAAGCCGTCGATATTAGGAATCCAGTTTATTCCGCCACCAAAAGTAAAGAATGTAGCAGGGCCACCTACAGTAGAGTGTCCCGTTGCCGTACCAACTACTCGTGCCCTGTTGGCACCATTTGTCCCCGTAATAAGCGCGGTGCCACTTATGCCGCAGGAAATGCTCGCTATTTCCGGTGGCACTATCGTGTCGCCGCTTAAGTACATACTCGCTCTCAGGTAGTGTTGCGAGGAATAGGTGGTAGAATACGCCGCAGAAGAAAAAGAATTGTAATCACTGCTGCCGTTTTTTGGGGAATTTCCCACCATGAATTGTATGCAGGGATTGGCGGCACTGGTTGCAGTCATTAGATGGGAAAAGTATATAACATAGCTGCTGTAGAGGGAAGTAAAGATATTCTGGAACGTGGCAAAGGCCGTTTGTGTATCGATCTGTAGATAGCCTATCCTGACATAGTCGCTGCTACCGCCACTGTCCTGCCACTGCGCCGCGGTGCCATCACCGTTTACCGTAAGTACTTGCCCTGCAGTACCCAAGGGCAGATTGGTGGGTGTGCCGCTCGCACCACCGGTGATCATGTCCCCCGGAGCGGTCATAGGGTTAGCCATGCCCGGCGTGATTGCGCTTACCTGTGCTTGTAACTTGGCAAAGGCAGCCAGGGTAGTATCCGTTGCGGCAATGGCAGCATTAGTTCCAGCGGACAGTCCTGTCAACGGTACCGCCCTGGTTGAGGTACCAAAATCTTGCCAGGTCTTGTCTCCGCGATAGTACTGCTCTGCTGTGCCAGCAGCCAGCGCTGGCTCGCTGCCAATATCACCGCTGGTCAAGGTAACATTGCCGCTCAGTGCATGCCCATTTACCTGTGTGGTTGCTGAGACTCCTCCGAGATTTGCCAATGCCTCTTCCGGATCGACAACATCCGATAAATTACTGCTTGCAGACAGAAGGGAAGAGGTGTCCACGCTCACAACCGTCGCATCGCTGGAATTTGTCGCAGATAACACCCCAACAAAATCCAAATTGGGGAGTGAAGCCAGTGGAACCCCATTGCTATGGATAACATGTCTTTCCGTCTCTTCCTCATTCACATCGAGCGAAATTATTATCATGTCGGAATTTTCATCGATGCTAATATTTTCCCCGGCCTGAATACTTTTAAACCGCAAATCGGCGCTCACTTTCTCCTTAAACAACCCCGCTCCAGTGCCCGCGTTTGATGCCGTGTTGGCCTCGCCCAAATCCGGCCTACTATCCACATAAGCCTTAACGGCATGCTGGGTAGCGATCTTGGCATCGGAGTTTCCCAGGTTTGTACTCGTGTCAATCGCCTCCACGGATACAAATTTGGCATCGGACTCCACTGCAGTGTAGTATTGCACTACTGGCTCAGGGGGTTGAGTGGCAACTCCTCCCCCATTTTCCAAGACCCGGATCAATCCAGCCCCCAATGTGATTGTTTTGGCGGGATCATCGTTCGTTTTCGCCCAGATCGACAACCAATAATCTCTGGGCAGTAGGGCGGTTTCCTCCGCAGAAAATGTGAAAAGAGCATGCTGTGCCGTCCCAGATTTCCAGTTTGCCTCTGTAACGGTATTATTAAGAGTTGTACACTCACCGGCGAGCAAGATCGGTGCGCCCGCAGAAGGCGCTTCTCCGTCGTTATTTAATGCCCGTATCGTTAGCGTAACAGCGCTGAAATTTGAAACATCGACCACCTCGTTTTCGGCAAAAATTCCGAGCTCGATGCGCAGATCATTGCCACGCCAATACTGTGGAATACCACCCCGCAGAACATCCGTTGGATTGTCGAATGAATCGCTGTCAACACGTATTCTAAGTTTTAAATCTGTTAAATTGTTCATGGTAAAACTTCTAATTTTGAATTTTTGAAAAATTTCCTCCTAAAACGCGGTATTCATGCATCGAGGCACTGCCAGAAGACGAACTTTGCACAGCGGCAACGCTAGCGTCCGACAGAACAAATTCATTCCCGGAAGGCTCCTCGATTACGGTCAAAGTGGTGGCTAAATTCACCAATGCAGCTCCGTGACTCAGGACAAATTGTTGCGCATCTTCGATGGAACTATGCCTACGTGCCACCTTGAAACTTATAGTCGTGTGCTGGTTTCCGCGATCGTAACTTTTAGCAACGCTGCCACGCAAAGTTTCAATAATTTGCACTTCACGCTCACTGCGAACGCTCACATCATAGGGAGACTCGTGCACTTCCACTCCACCGGCTAAAACTATGTCTCCTATCAAAATTTTCATGATTCAGGCCAATTTTAGTGAACAATGGGTCTCAAATTGCAGGGTTATGACGTTGGTGTCGCTTTCCTGCGTTGTTTGCCAAGGATGGTCCGCCGACAGTATAAGCTCTTCGTTCCAATCACTGACCTTCGACTGCCAAAGGTGAAGATATTGCGCGATCTTCTCCGCTATGAAAATCGCACTTCGACCGGTCTTGTTAGTGGACAGATTCTCAATCACCTGGATCTTACATATCACTTTCTTGAATACCGGCCCCGCCGCGTTGGGAACTACTTCCGCTGGGCTAGGCGGTAGAATGAGTATGGCGACCCCTACCCCACCGTTGATCTCCGAACGTACCATCGAATTGATATCGCTCTGCTCATAGGTCAAAATTGATATCCCTCGAAAATCATTCAATTCGCGCAAATACTTTTCCACGCTACTTTGAAATTTTTCCAGTAATCCATTGCTAACCATCTTAAAATCCTCTCAATGAATTACCAGTAGCGATGCGCTCCCTGCTAGTTGCAATGGAAACGCCTTTGTTTGGATTGAATAAGCTGGGAGATTCCACTTGATCTGGGAGTTCAACGGGAACCTCTCCCTGGGAAATGCGCCTCAAATATTCTCGCGCATCATCGGCAAGACGAACCTGATCGCTAGTTAATTTGAGCGCTGGTATGCGCGTCTGTGCGCACTCAAGAATTAGATAGCAAGCCGCACTCTTTAAATTTTGCGGAATCTCTAATTTATTTGCGCTGAGTAAGTTTCGCTGATTTCCACTAATCTCCGCACGCACCCGTGCCGTTACGTCACAGATTATATCCTTAATGGGATCATCCTGCCCCGGGGCAAGCACACGCTTACGCAGCACATCAATTTGCGGCGCTACTAAGTAGTCGTATAAATCATCAATCGTTATTTCTATCCAAGAAGCCATAAATTTTTATATTGAAGGGTTGGGCTGCTTCGAAGGCCAGTGATTGTGTATTGGCTGAAGTGTGACTTACCATCGAAGCAGCGAAAATAATTTACCTCTGTTTTTTTGCAGGAAAAAGGCTATTGTGCAGTATTAGTCACCGTAAGTCTGCGGATACCACTCGATGAAGTGATCACAATGTTACTGTAATGCTCCACCGTAATATCGCTGAACTTACTGTGTTCATCTATGTATACCCTAAATGTGCTTCCACCATCGACGGGGGTCACAAAGCGCTTGATGTTTGCCGGCTCGTCCTTCATTATTTCGTTTTTCGTGAAGAAGGCATATATGTTATTGCCAAGTATGGCTGTTTTTGAAGATTCGCCCTGGTAACGTGCCCCCATGACACGGATCTCGTCGACAAACAGTTTGCGCGCCAATTCTTCCAGAGATAACCCCGCGGCACGATTGGCTCCAGCGTTGTTCTGATGGTCATAGGCGTCGGAACGAGTATCCCAAGCCCCTTCGCCGAAGATTATGCGATTGGGTCGCACCCCGGTTTCATTCGATGCAGCTTCTAGCTCTCCCCGTATGTCGGCATCCGGATTTGGCGTTCCAGTAGCGCTGTCCCAAGTATATGTCTGCGAAGCACCTCCACTTAAGGCGGATATGGCACGGCGCAGCTCATTGCGATACAACCTTTGAAGGAGCAACTGTACGTAGCGTTCCCGCCAGTCTTCACCGGCAACATCATCATGGTCGACGCGGATAGTCAACCCTTTGTTATATGTTTTCGAAGTCACGGAAGTTCCGGTGAATTCGACGCGCTTGAACGCTGATCCTATGGAACGAATATCGTCTGTTTCTGACAAAAATGGCTCCGAGTTATCCGCCACCTTAAACTCAAATCTGCGCGAAACTGGCACCACAGGTGCAACAAAGTTCAGTAACTCTTCGATCTTTTCCGAATCTTTCCAACCAACAGTGAAAGCTGTGAGTGGTTCGGAATAATTTGCAGCAGTGAAGCGCGCTTCATTGGCAGCACAGACGAGTCCGCAATCTTGAAACCCATCATCTCTTGGTAAAATTTCTATATTTTTCATGGTAAAAATCCTTAATTTTGTTCAGCAATAACGTGTTTGATCGGAAGGCAGCTAACACATTCAACGATCCCATTGGTATCCGCCCCTGCTAGAGCTACACCAACTTGGTAATACGTTCCAGAAGCTACTGGGAGCCCTCGCACTTTACCACCGGCATCGACAATCACGATTGTTCCGGCTTGAACGGCTCCACTTGCAACCATTTTGACCGTATCGCATGCTCCCAGGAGAGCTATGTTTACGAAATCATTGGCGTCGGCCTCATCCGTAGCAACGCCGATGGGTTGGTCCGACGCACCAGCGATGGAAACGTTTCCCGTTCCTCCATCCAGCTTGCAGAGCAGATATTTTTGCGTAATTGGTCCAGCCGCCACCTTTGTAATATTGCCGGCATGGGTACCTTCTGCTACATTTGATAGTATTAATTTTTTCATGGTAACATATTTCATTTGAGGTTAAAAATTTTCTCTAAAAAGCGCTGGGAATTTACGTTTTACTGCATTCCAAGCTTTTTGATAGTCATCGCCAAAGTTGGCCATTTGCTCATAAACTAGAGCTAAAATTCGATCCCTGCAGGGTTGACAGTGGGTGCGTTCAAATAAATTTTCTGTCAACGAACTAACGTGTAAATTCTCAGCCGAAATCCCATGCTTGCTTGAGTTTTCGGTGGCACATTCCCCGACTAGGGCAATATCATTTTCGGCAAAATTATCGTTCGCATCAGATTGATTGGCAGAATATTCTGCCAATAGTCCTTTCCCGAAATTATCAATTTGCGTGGGATCGCCCAAATTTTCATCAGCAATTTCTTTTTTTATGCAAATTTTATTTACATCTTCTTTATTTTCAAAAAGTTGCGCATTTTCAATGGCAAATAAATTTTCTCCTTTGCATAAATTGGGATGATTCGTCATTCCGATGGAAATTAGGCGTACCGGTTGAAATATCCTGTCCCTTATCTTTCGCATCAGCCAGCGAGGCGACAGGTAACGCAAAAAACCACTGCTGAACAATTTCCTCCCAAGCTCAGTCCAGCGAGACAACACCCACAGAGCGCCACTTTCGATCTTCATGCTTTCCACGCGGCCATATATGGACCCATCTTGGTTCCCTTCATATTCTGGATCGTCGGGGTGCCCAACGTAAATCGGAAGACCAACGAACCTGCGCATGAATTTGCCACGCAAGGAGTTAAAGTAATCAATCATTGCTTTTGCGGAGTCGCAGTCCACCAACTGAAGCCCCTTGGGATGGTCGTATTGGCCAAATGATACCAATTTAATCCACTCTCCATCAATTATTTTCTCCGTCTTTTGATCATCGAACAATTCGTCTGTTACGTTACCGTTTGGATTTTCACATGCTTCGCACACACTTTTGCCTACTGTGGAAAGGGTTTCAAGTTCTCCAAAACCGGCTGTTTCTGAAAAAAATTTCGTCATTTTTCGCCTTCCTGTGAAGTTTTGCTAAGTAGAACTTCGCTATCCGTTGGTGTCGTCAAACCGAAGCGTTCCCGAATATCGCCCAAAGCCAGAGGAACACCCAGGTCGTACAACTCCTTGTAGAGTACCAGCTCCTCTTTTAGGTTCTTTTTTGCGCCAGGGATCAAGCGGATATATGCTTTAACTTCCTCGCCATCAAATAGATATTTGAGGATAAATTTGTCAACTTGCTCGTTCAATGTTTCGGAAATCATCGCCGCATCGTCCTCCTCCAGGATTGCTGACTCGTCCACTTGCAGCGATGCACCGGCTCCGCTTTGCCGCGACAATGTGGCCAAATCTGACCCGCGCCACAAAGCCACAATCGCCCGATCCATGCGCTCAACGAGAGCGGGATAGGGTAATTCGCCGTGGCTTGATAGGTCGATAGCCTCAATGTCCGTTCCCCGAGACATCAGAGCGTGAAATTCGGCACCAAAGTCTTCCACAGCATCACGGGCATGCTCCCATTGAGTAGAATTGGGCGGAGCATCGGTGACCCCCTTTACTCCTGGCATGCCATTTCTTTCGCAGTATACCAACCAATCCCGCAGTGGTAAATGCTTAAACAGATAAGCTATGGAGCATGCCTCCATCAGACCATCACCAACGGTTACGAGCCACGCTCCCGGTTCAAGCTCCACTCCTTCCGTTGCTCCCTCATTCAATAGAAATTTTAGCCGTCCATCGCGGTTTTCAAAAAACCACAGTGGGACAAAACGGAAAGTCGCCGTCAACCTTGGATTACCCAGATCGATCTGCGGGCTAACACGCGGTGAAAAAATTATCTCATGGATGGCATACTTTTTTCCGATAGCATCCATCATCTGGCGTATGAGCAATTTGAATCCGCCGCGCTCATTACTGTCACAGGCATTTGTCGCCGTCAGGTGATCGTAAAAATGTTCCAATGCTTCCTTTTGCCTTTTCGCTAAATCGGAGTCATCCAAAGTTAAAACCTCCCAATTTAAACGGGAAACGGATTTCTTTCTCTTGTTCGCAACACCCTGGATGACATCGTCCCTGCGCTCAATTGCTTCCCAAGTCAGTGCAGCGGACTTCAAATACCCCGAGGCAAACCCATCCAACATATTGGACAGGGAATCAGGAGTTAGAGTCTTTATTGGATTAAATCGGGCACGCATGGAATGGCGCACGCGAATTTCGGAAATTTGTGAAACAGTTTTCATAAAATTAATTAAAGTTCCGTGAATATCTCCTAGCCGCCAGAGTTTCAAAAAACTGCACTGCCGAACTTTTAAACATCGCCGAAGCATGTATGGCCAAAGCCAGTGCCCAAAACCTATCGGCGTGGCCGTTCTTTCCCCGATCAGCGGCAAAACGGATATTTCCCGCAAATGTGGTCTCCCTCTTTATCGCCCGCAAATCCGCGCGGATGTAATCGTCGTTGGGAATCTTTATGAGCCGATTTTCAAAGGCTGTACGCACCCGGTAGGCCAGTTGTTCCTTGACGGCACTGGTAAAGGTAATTCCTTCCACAACATACTTACCAAAATATTCACATGCGCGCTCGTAGAATTGCCGACCAATACCACTCTGATCTATGCATATTCTGCGCAAATTTTGCAATTGAGCAAATTCGTGAAGTACTCGCTCCTGGTGAGCAAAGGGCTCGTTTTTAAGGCAAATCACTTTCCTGGTGAGGAGAAAATCGTTTTCCACTTCCAATAGCCACATAACCGTCAGGTCATGGTCACGGCCAACGTCAATACCCAAGCAAAAATCGGAGCTGGAACGCTTCATTGCATCAAAGCTTAGCATCCAATCATCCAGCGGTGAAAACATGCAGCCATCCATTAATTCATAGGACAGGAATGCGGACCGGTCATCATTGGGCTGACACATGTACTCCTGCATGAAAGAATCATCGTCGGGACAACTCGCCTTTACGTAGTCAAAGTACTCGCTGTCCGTCATCGCCTTGCGCAGGTCATCCGCGGATAATTTGCTCTGCAACCGTACTAAAAACCCTTGATTTAAAGCATCCTCCAATGTTACACGGTGATACGAAAAATTTTTTTGGTTTCCATTTTCCCGGATATCACTTACTAGGGCGTTGAAGAAATTATTGGAGCCGCGGTGAGTGGAAATAATTTCCAGCTGCCCGCCCCAAGTTATACCTGGGAGCGAAATTATAAACAA
>JAIRON010000044.1 GCA_031257495.1 Puniceicoccales bacterium | reverse complement strand
GGTTTGAGTTTCCATCAATTTACAGAAATAAAAATCATAAACCAAAAATTTCTCAGGCAAGCGGATGGTGATATATACGTTCGCTTCTATCCGCCCAATCGCTTTGAAGGCACTTTTATGGAATTAATTTATCGAACATTAGAGCCCCAGCCTCGAGATGTGTTGTTATCTTCTAAGAGCAAAGAAGAGCAAAAAGAGCAAAGACAGAAAACTTACCATTCCTGAAAATCCATCGAAGTCGATGGGAGAAGCGTTAAATTTACTAGAAAAAAAAGGTGTCATATTACGGGGAGAAAATGACAAATTTTATTGCTTTTCTTTCATCGTCTAAAGAAGTTGAACCCATATTGGCAAAGTATGCACAAGACGAATCAATGTCCCAAGACATTTCCGAGTGTTTGCGGTTTTGCTTGAAAAATTTGGATGTTTCCTTGCCCCCCTTAGGGCTATCCTTAGATAAATTTTATAAAATTGGCCGATTTAGCAAAAAAACTTTCTGCCATCGATACCGAGGTAAAGTCCCCTGGTGGATATAGGTAAATACACATCTCTTCTGATTTTCAATCAAAGTAAGAGATGTGAAAATTTTCCCAGATACCGAGAATACTCTCCTGAAAGAGATTTTAGGCATTGGTAATTTTTGTCAAAGAAATTTTCCTTCACTTATGAAATTCGTTGCCGATATTATGAAAAATTTCGCTCCAGAGCAAAAACCCATGTGGATCGAATTTTTCCAAAAAATATTCGAAGACGGACAGAGGGAAACAAATCTCACTGTTTCACCCTTTATCCCCATCATAGAAAAAATGAAAAAGGGCATTTTTTAGGATGGGCATGTAAAACCAATTTTAGAATGCCTGTTTAAAATTTTTAAATGAAAAACTCTAATATCTTTCCAAGAGAAAAAACTTTCAATGAGCAAATTTCGACAAATAACCTGGCAAATTGTCCACTTGGGGAGTATAAGTATAACAATAACACAAGGTAAGCAATTAATGTGTTAGCAAAATTGCCCCACGGAAAAATTACTTTCACCCGTAAAATAACCACATTTGAAACAGAAAAGGTGTTAATGGATATATTCAATTTTTCTTCAAAGAAAATGCTGACTTTGCGCCCATCATATTTCTAAATGATAAAATGCTTAAAAGAGAGAGAGCTTTTTCACGTAAAGATGACTCTATAATAGTAAATAGCGTTCCATTTGGGCGTATCATCCATGAATTCACGCACTTTCAACACCATAAAGAATTAACAAGAGATGAATTTCTAAGATGTGATAAAATTTTCATCGAAGCTTGCTTCGGTCCAAGTGGCAATGAAACAGATCTTTGCAAGCATATAAAAACCCTTGTATTTCCATATGTTAAGATTAATTTTATGAAATTCGTGGCAGAGATTAATACCATGTTCGCTTTTCACAAAGAAAGTGAAGTGGATGGGGAGGAACCAAGAGATGTGGCATATGAAAGAAATTCAGGCAATGTGGCGGCCGAAGCGAAGCCAGAAGAAGTAGTGAAGGGAGAAATTCCAGAATTAAATGACAAAGAAAATACAAATTTGAAAATCCTAAGGGAATCAATGGCAGCTCTTATTGAAAAGCCGGGAACGGAAGAACCCATGAAATTACACGTTGCCTTGAAGGGCTCCGTGTGTTCGTTTAAAGCAATAAGGGAGGCAGAAAGGGAAGTAATAGCCGAAAATACGGGGTTAGCGATGGAAAATCCGGGATCAGCGGAAGAAGGTGTTCCTCTCGTGGGAGTGATAGATGGAGCCGTCCTTCCTGGGGAAACAAAAGTAGCTCCAATGCTAGCGAGAGAAGAAGCGGATATTCCTCCCACTGGAAAATTTCCTGTTGTAGAAACTTTCATAGAGGAAGCTGCATGAGGTTTTTTTCGATACCATGTTGAATGATGCAAGATCCAAACTTAGATCATTCCAAGTTACCGAGGCACTTGGCGTTCATCATGGATGGGAATGGTCGCTGGGCAAGGGAGCGAGGTTTGGAGCGTACTGCTGGGCATAGGAGAGGTGCACGCGCTGCAAGAAATGTTGTTGAAGCAGCGCTAAAATATAAAATCTCCTATCTAACCTTGTTCGCGTTTTCCACGGAAAATTTCAACCGCCCGATGGATGAAGTTTCGTTCCTCATGAATCTTTGCACCAGAAGCATAAAAAAATTTTCAAAATTTTTCATAGAGAATGAAATTAAATTTTTAGCGATAGGGGATATGGGGAGATTGCCCAACAATCTTCTGGTTGCCATAGAAAATCTCAGCGATGCCACTGTAACTTTTTCGAAACTCACTGTCACCGTCGCCATAAATTATGGTGCCAAGGCTGAAATCACCAATGCTGTAAAAAAAATTGTGAGCAAAAAGATTCCCGAATCCGGCATAACTTGGGAAACCGTAGCCGACCATTTGTACACGAGGGAATTACCCGATCCGGACATGATAATTCGAACATCCGGAGAAAAGCGCCTGAGCAATTTTTTACTCCTGCAGGGGGCATATGCCGAGCTATATTTTGTGGATAAGTACTGGCCCGATGTAGATGAAAAAACGTTTATTGAAATTTTACGCGAATATGCTAAACGTAATCGGCGTACGGGAACATTATAACGATGAAACAGAGAATTTTAAGCACTGCCACGCTCTGGGCAATTTTAATAGTGGCGCTGACATGTTTTGGGACGCGAGGCTGTTTGGCTCTCATAGTCATGGCTTCCATGCTCACGCAATATGAATTTTATAAATTACTGCAACTTGCTGGCCATAAGCCAGCTATGGCAATTGGACTCCTATGCGGCATAGCCATGCAGGCACAATATGGACTTCCCCAGTGTTTTTTCAAGGCTAACCCAAGTGAAGCTCTGGTTGTCGTGGTAATAATAATAATCGCTTATATGTTCGCCAGGCGTTCAATAAAGGTCGTTCGCGAGTCTTTATTACCTACCCTACTCGGCGTTGCATACGTACCGTTCATGCTCACCTTTCCCCTGGCATTTGTCGGTGACATGCAAGCTTCACGCGATGTTTTGCCCGTTACTTCTCTTCATACCCTCCTTTGGCTAGTGGCAATTATAAAATTTAGCGACGTTGGTGGAATGTTATTTGGCTGCGCATTCGGTAAGCACAAATTGGCCCCCGATTTCAGCCCAAATAAAACGGTGGAAGGTCTCATTGGGGGTATAATTGCGTCGATTACCGTTGGATTGATCACTTTTTTCATATTCAGGAATTTTTTGATACCTTCAATTACGCTGCGACACACCATTTTACTGTCTGGATTCCTATCCCTGGTAGCCGTGCTAGGTGATTTGGTGGAATCAATCATCAAACGGATAGCAGAAGTTAAGGATTCGGGAAACATTGTTCCCGGCATAGGTGGGATGTTTGACCTAACGGACAGCTTGATTCTAGCTCTCCCCATGGGCGTGCTTTACCTAAAGTATATATCTATGTAACGTAACGCAAAATTTTCTTGCATTGAGTTCCCTTCTATGCTTTGTCTAATCAGTAAATGGGTACAAACTGCATAGCATATGACTTCGAGGCTGTTGAGCAATATTGGCACGAAAAGTGGGCAAAGGATAAAACTTTCCGAGTAAGGGAAAATTCCAACAAAGAGAAGTACTACGTCCTAGACATGTTTCCCTATCCTTCCAGTGCTGGGTTGCACATCGGTCACCCGGAAGGCTATACTGCCAGCGACATAATTGCCAGGTATAAGATTGCTTGTGGATACAACGTTTTGCACCCAATGGGCTGGGATGCCTTTGGATTGCCGGCGGAACAACATGCAATCAAGACCGGTGTCCAGCCAGCAATAAATACGGCCAACAACATAGACATTTTTCGCAAGCAAATACAGAGCTTTGGGTTCGCAATCGACTGGGAGCGGGAAGTTAACACAACGGACCCCAATTACTTCCGTTGGACACAGTGGATTTTTCTACAATTGCTAAAACATGGCCTGGCGTATGTCGATGAAAAACCGGTTTGGTGGTGCAGTGAGTTGAAGTCCGTTTTGGCTAATGAGGAAGTAATAAATGGCGTATCGGAACGCGGAGGTTATCCCGTAGAGCGTAAAAATTTACGCCAATGGATACTGAAAATAACCAAATACGCGGATAAGCTGCTTGATGGATTAAAAGATGTTGATTGGCCGGAGTCAACGAAACGGCAACAAGTTGCGTGGATTGGGAAATCAACGGGTACACAGGTAATATTTAAAGTGGAAAACCATTCTCCTTCAATTGTGGTCTACACAACCCGTCCAGATACTTTATATGGAGCGACTTTCCTGGTTCTTGCTCCGGAACACGACCTAGTATCAACAATCGTAAGTGACGAGCAGCGCGCTGCGGTAGCGGCATACGTGGAGCAAACGAAGAGTAAAAGCGATCTCGAGCGCACTGATTTGGCCAAAAACAAGACGGGAGTATTCATTGGAGCATATGCAATAAATCCGGTAAACGGCGAATCATTGCCAATTTGGGTCGCAGATTACGTGCTTTGCAGCTATGGAACAGGCGCAATCATGGCCGTTCCAGCCCACGACGATCGGGATTACGAATTTGCTAAAAAATATGGCATAGAGATCAGGCAAGTGATTCAGGGCGAAGGTTCTTCCGAGTTACCGTTTTGCGGCGAAGGCAAGTTGGTGAGTTCCGGTGAATTTACTGGATTTGACAGCCAACAGGCCAAGAAGGCAATCACCGATAAGTTGATAAAACTCAATAGTGGTTCACGGGCAGTAAATTATAAACTGCGTGACTGGTTGTTTTCCCGCCAACGCTACTGGGGAGAACCAATTCCCATCGTCTGGGTGGAAAAGCAGGACTATGTCCTCATGGTACAGTTGAATGATTTTTATTTCAAAGAATTCCTTCCAAAGGAGGAGATTTCCTATACGTCCAACGATCTAACTTTCTGCGCGGTACCGCTAACCTCACAAGAACTCCCCCTAGCTTTGCCCAAGGTTGAGTCCTATATGCCATCGGACAATGGGGAAAGCCCACTTGCTAAAGCCAATCATTGGGTAAATGTTTACATTAATCCAGTATCTGGAGAAATTATCCCAGCCTGTGAATTTAATGCCGGTACGGCTGGGACGTGGATTCGCGGTCGCCGGGAAACAAACACCATGCCCCAATGGGCTGGCTCTTGCTGGTATTATTTGAGGTATATGTCGCCTCACCATTCATCTGCATTGGTCGAGGAAAATTCGGAAAAGTATTGGCAAAGGCCAGACATGTACATCGGGGGTGCCGAACATGCCGTACTGCACCTTTTGTATGCACGATTTTGGCACAAATTTCTCTATGACATAGGGGCAGTTTCCACTTCAGAACCATTCAAAAAACTGTTTCATCAGGGCATAATTCTCGGTGAAGATGGCTCGAAGATGTCCAAAAGTCGCGGAAACGTGGTTAACCCCGACGAAATCATAAAACAATACGGAGCTGATGCTTTGCGCCTATACGAGATGTTCCTCGGGCCATTGGAAGCAATGAAACCATGGAGTACACGAGGAATCGAAGGAGTTTTTCGCTTTTTAAAGAGGATATGGTATTTTTACATTACAGACAACGGCAAGGTTAAAACTTTCGGCAATGAAGGTTCCCAGGAAACAAGCAATGTTTTAGATGACACTATCGGCAAAGTCACCCAAGATATAGAAAACTTACGTTTTAACACCGCAATATCTCAGATGATGATTTGCTTGAATACTTTCGTAAAGGAGCAGTCCATTTCAAAGGAGCAGTCCATAAAATTTTTACAGCTCCTCGCCCCATTTGCTCCTCATATCGCAGAGGAACTTTACAGTAGACTCGATGGTTCAGTCGGGAGTATTTCCTTCCTTCCCTGGCCAAAATATTGCGCACGTGATCGTGGAAGCGAAGTAAAAATCGCCGTTCAAATCAACGGGAAAGTTCGAGGAGAATGCTTCGTTAATAAAAATGCAGGACATGATCAAATCATGGAAATTGTGCGAAAGAATGACAAAATAAACAAATTTTTGCTAGGAAAAACTATTGAAAAAACCATACTTGTTCCCACGAAAATTATCAATATTCTCGTTAAGTGAGAGTATTTTTTAAGCACGTTGCCAAGGAAACGATAACCGCATGTTTCCTGTCCATTGCGTTATTTGTTATAGTTCTCATTTCAGGGAATGCCGCCAGAGGGGTGCTTGAATGGGTTGCAAGTGGTCGACTATCTTTGTTCGAAAGCATAAAAATAATGGCAACCATACTGCCGTCGGTGATATCCTATGCTCTTCCACTGGGAATTCTAACGGGGGTGCTGATTTCCGTAGGAAAGCTGTCATCGTCCAACGAAATTCTCGCCATGAAAAGTATCGGAATCAGCCTCTACAGGATACTGCTACCGATCTTTTTGTTTGCTACACTTTCAACGGGTGTATCTTGCCTGATCAACCTCTACTATGCGCCAAACTCATTGTATGAGTATCGCGCATCGTTTAAAAAAATACTGCGCAACAATCCAACGAGATTCATCAAAGCCCACGAGTTCATAAATTGGTTCCCGGGATATGTAATTTACGTCGATTCGATTTCCGCCGACACATTAACCGGCTTCAAAATTTGGCAACTTTCCGAAACTGGCGCCGTGGATGTGTACATAACCGCCGCAAATGGAACGATTTCTTACGATGATAATTCAAATGCGATCACGCTCGCTTTGGTTAACGGCAGCGGAGAACATTTCAATAAAAAAAGCAATGAAGACGGGGAATCATTTTCGGATATAATCTTCTTCAGCGAACTTTCCATCGCTCTGCCTATAACGGAAATAATGGGAAAAGTGAATCCCCCCGAAAAAAAACTACGCCATATGAACATCAATGAACTACTCCAGGCCCGCAAATATTGGCATCAAAACGGAGCGGCCCCACTTACAGAAGCTTCAATTAAGCATGACCGGCGGTTGATTGACATGAACATCTCGAGCAACATAGCCATGTCCTTTGGTGTGCTTGCCCTAACTTTGGTTGCAACACCACTTGGAATTCGCACGAAGCGATCGGACACTTCAATAAATACGGCAATTGCTCTCATCCTCGCTCTGGGTTATTATTTTTCGATGGTTATGTTCTCCTGGTTTGGAGACAAAACGTACCTACATCCCGAAATACTCGTGTGGCTGCCAAATATTTTCCTAGCAGTATTCGGCGTAAAAATGCTACGCAGGTCAGCACGCTATTAAAATTCTCTAAAACAGTCCCATGGGGAATTTTTAAGATTTACTTCTTGGCGAGCCCACATTAAATCCTTCCCACTTTCAATGAAAAAGAAACAGGTATTTATCGGATTTGACGGCTTCATAGACACGATACTTCATGCCATAGACTATCGCGATGGTGACAATGAAATTTACATAGATTCCATAGGTGACTTTGGGCGGCGCATTCTGGATGCGAGCGGAAAAAGTACAAACATTGAACTTAAGACTGTGTGCAAAAAAATTGGTGGCAATGGTCCTCTCCTGAGCGAAGCATTGCGAAAACTCGACTTTAACACGACCTATATCGGCACCATAGAACACGAAATTTTCAGCCAATTTTCTAGAGATAACGGGGCAATGGCAATTGGACAACCAGGTGAAACGCAGGCTTTGGAATTCAGCGATGGAAAGATCATTTTCGGTGAAATGCATGGCGTGGCTAAAGTTGATTTGACCTGTATTTTGAAACATGTCGGCAGGCAAAAATTCTCCGAAGTTTTGCGTTCTTGCAACCTTGCTTGCTTCGTAAATTGGACAATGCTCACAAATTTGAACGGTATTTTAGAATTTATCCTGGACGAGATAGGCAGCGGAAAAGCCTTTTTCTTCGATCTTGCTGATCCGGCAAAGCGGACGGAGGCGGATATCAGATCCATTTGCGCCATAATGGGAAAATTCAATGCGCTTGGACCGGTGATTCTCGGTGTCAATTTAAAAGAAGCTGGCCATATACTATCTGCGCTCGGGAAAAGTAATTCGGTAGCTGAGGAGCGGGAAAGTATGGGCACCGCAGCCAAAATAATACGGGAAAGCATTGGCATAAGCGCTTGCTTTGTGCATGCAAACACCATGTCGGTAGGTTATGATGGCAACCATTCTTTTGCTGAGGGATATTTTTCCCAACATCCAAAAATTTCTACGGGGGCGGGAGATCACTTTAACGGCGGATTTTTAAACGAGTATACTAAGGCGTTTGACCTGGCTGCGGCTCTACATTCCGGGAGTGCTGCAGCAAAGTACTACGTCGAAAATGCTGCTCCGCCAACTGCAACACAGATACAACAAATGAGACTGGTTTGAATGGGAAACTTCATAACATTCGAAGGAATAGAGGGTTGCGGTAAAAGTACGCAAATACAGCTTCTAGGTGAATGGCTAGTTTCCACTGGCAAACATGTTCTCATAACCCGCGAACCCGGTGGCACCGAATTGGGGGAACGAATTAGAACTCTCCTGAAAGACGAATGTTTGGATGGGCATTTTTCGGCAAAAGCTGAGCTGTTGCTGTTCGAAGCGAGCCGCGCCCAGCATATGGAGGAAAAAATAGTACCAGCCCTCGCGCGCGGCGATGATGTCCTATGCGATAGATTTTCCGATTCCTCGACCGTTTACCAGGGAGTGGCACGTAAAATCCCTACTTCGGACGTTGCATTTTTAAACAAATTTGCCACGGATAATCTCATACCCGATCTAACGATTATTGTCGATATAATCTCGGAAGAAAGCGTCAGAAGACTACTTGGGCGTGGCGGACAGATTGACCGCATTGAGAAGGAAAACCTATCGTTTTTCAATGATGTGCGGAATGGTTATCTGTCAATAGCCAAAGGTGACCACAGATTTTTAGTCGTCAATGGCGATCAAAGCGTTAGTGATATTCAGGATGAAATCCGGCGAGAGTACCGAGCAAGGTTCATGTAACATCGAAGAACAACGAGCCTTTAAATCTCTGTGCAGGCTGTATGGCGAGGGTCGCTTGCCCCAGGCAATTTTGCTGCTGTCCAACGACCCGGAGAGTGCAGATAGCGTTGCCAACTACCTCGCTAATAAGTTGTTAAATTGCGACAATTGCCAAAATCATATGGATTTTTTCACAGTAGGACCCAATGCCACAAGCTCGCAAATTGTAGCCGATGATATCAGAGCACTGATCACAAACATCCAATCTTCACCGAGGATTGGGCAAAACAAAGTAGCCTATGTGCAGCACGCCGAATCCATGAACAAGTGTGCGGCAAACTCGTTCCTTATGACCCTCGAGGAACCACCGGCTGATACCACAATCTTTCTGTCCACTGTTAACAAGTATGATCTTTTGCCGACAATTTTAAGTCGCTGCATTGTCTTTAAG
>JAIRON010000011.1 GCA_031257495.1 Puniceicoccales bacterium | reverse complement strand
CATCTGACCAATGAGGGCCCCGATATGATCTCCTTCTGGCAAAAATTGGACGCAGTCGCCGAAATGTTCCAACGCTAATGCCGCCAGGGGAGGATTTGCGGCCCAAATGTCTGGTAGATGTTGAATGGCGCCTAGCATCCATGGTACATTCTCCGGCCTAGGATCGGACTTTGCGTACAACAGGAAGGCGGCATCAAGTGCCCCAAGGGCAAGGGCGGGATCTCGGTGGTTCATCCCTTGTTCAAAGACGGTTTCCATTTGACCAATGAGGTGAGTACTTTGGTCCGGAGGAATCTTGCCTCTGCCTTTTAATAATCCTAAAAGCTCATCCATCAAAGCGTTGGCCGTCCCGCCCTCAAGAGCCGCATCCAATCGTCCGGCCAGGCTGTTTATTTTGGCTAAGCGGTCAGCCAATTGGACATCTGGAGTTCTACTTCTCTGCCCTGGGGGAAGCGCCCCCGCAACACTCCTAAGCCTTGAGGCACTTGGTGGTGGTGTCGTCGGCGTTTGATCTGGTGGTCTTGGCGGCCCCTCTACTCCCGAAGAATTCATAAAATAATTGTAAATGATCTGCAGCACATAGTCAAGCTTTTAGTTTAAAATTTTTCGCAAAATTATGTTTTATAGCTTGCAATCATTTTGTGAATTTTGTCTGCTAACTTTGACATCCCAAGGAAACAATCATTTTTTAGTTTGGCATCATGGGGATAGGTGTAGTTCGGGAATCAAAGAAGCCTTCACGAACAGGTGTATTGATTTTTCCCAATGAACCATGTTTTGTCGTATTGTGTAATATTTTTCGAAAAATATTACGGACGCCACTAGTAAGACACATTCATTGGCTATTGGAAATTATCTGTGGATAAAAAATGAATTTCCCTAAACGGGTCATTCACGATAGTGCATCCAACGAAAAATTAGTTTCTTCGGTAATGGAAATAACTGAAAAGCTTTTTAATTAAAGGAGGTTAGACGGCCAATATGGGTCATATTCCCTGGGAGTCGAACTTATCCTTGATCGCATAGCCGGAATCTTGCCTCTTGTGGTTTATGTCGTTCTTTTTCTGGTAAGCTTCGAAAAAATCTTCCGGCGTCATTCCCAAAACCTGGGCAATGGATACCAAAAAGTGCAAAATGTCAATTACTTCCACCCGGGCGTTTTGTTCGTCGAATTTTTGGTATTTTGCCCACCATTTCCACGGCACGGAATCAATGAGCTCGGAAATCTCCTGCTGCAAAGCGCGGGAATATTTCAAGATCCACTCTATTTTTTCCCCTTCGCTCAGATTTTTCAAATCCACACCGAGTCGGGCGGACAACTTGGCCTGCATTTCAAAAATTTTATCCAGCTTGTCCATTTTTTTGGAAACTTTATACCCGCTTACTAAACAATTTATCGTACATTGAATTTTTTAGGCCAAATATGCCTATAACGAGATAAGCTGCAAATAGAAAAGTCTGGGCATACTCACCTATGCGAAAGTTATACAGCGTCAGAAAAATATTGGCAAAGAGCCACAAGGTGTAGCTTAATTTTATGTACATCATGGCATTGCACACGGAACCTATCAGCGAAATTATTACAAACAAAGTTACCATCATAATTTAAAGATAAATAAGAGTTACTCACCGGATCACTGTTTGGCAACAACGGACACCTTTTTATGGGCTCTGTCCCAGTTAACAATACCATCGATGAGGGCAAATAGGGTGAAATCACGGCCGCAGCCAACGTTCAATCCTCGATGAATTTTTGTGCCCCGTTGGCGCATCAATATACCACCGGCACGCACAAACTCTCCACCAAACTTTTTCACGCCAAGACGCTTCCCACAGCTATCGCGCCCATTTTTCGCAGCTCCTTGTCCTTTTTTATGTGCCATGATATTTTCCCAATAACTTAAATGGTGATTGCCTCTATTTTAATGACCGATAATTCCTGCCGATGGCCACGTTTACGCTGATAGCCTTTGCGCCGCTTCTTTTTGAAAATCATAACCTTTTTGGCACGCTTGTTTTCGAGAATTTTCGCCCTAACACTTGCTCCGGCCACGAGGGGAGTGCCCATTGAAGCTGAATCTCCCTCACCTGCAAGCAAGACGTCTTTTATTTCTATGATATCTCCTGCATTCGAGCCGACGTAGCGATCAACGAACAAAATATCACCTTCCCTTACAGTAAATTGCTTACCTTGTGTGGAAATAATCGCCTTCATAAGAGGGCAATAAATACACGGGGTGTGAAAGTGCAAGTTTTTTTCTAAAACTTTCTAAAAATAGTTTTTACGAAAAATTTTCTGGTAGAGTCTTGAAAAAGCGGTAAAGCTTGACAAGGGAGAAATTTATTTTTTTGGAGCCGTTCAGCATGTCGAATTTTAACAAAGAAACTCTGGGGGTTATAGGAGGTTGCGGTGTTGCCGCTGCCATTGAGTTACTCCACCGCATTGAAAGAAAACTTGTTGCGGATTACGGTTGCACAGATGATCCGGAACAGCCAGAAGTAATGCTTTACCAAGCTACGCAGGCTCCAAGCAGGATTGCTTATGCCGCTGGGCAAAGCAACCTGTCCTTTGCTCCATATTTTATCAAAGTGGCGAAATTCCTAAAACAAGCGGGAGCAACACTTGGCTGCATACCTTGTAACACGGCACATTGTGTCATAGATGAAATTGAGCGAGAATCCGGTCTGCCTTTCATAAACCTGATCGACGAGACGCTTAAGTATATTGCAAATATCCATGGGGGAGTGAAAAACGTTGGCATTCTGTGTAGCGCGGGGACTGTTAAATCGAGGCTTTATGATCTTTCTGCAAAAAAATTAGGCATGGAGTTGAACTTTATCTACCCTTCCCATGAGCTGCAGGAGGAAGTGGGGAAGGGAATTTACGCCGTAAAAGCGGGAATTATGTACAGAGATCAAGACGCTGGTCGTAGGAATTTTGAGGCTGCGATGGATGAGATGATTACCGGTGGGGCCCAACTAATCGTATTGGCTTGTACGGAAATTCCTCTGGCGATCACAGCGAAAATGTATGGAAACACGCCCATTGCCGATACTATTTCAATTCTAGCGGATGCGTGCATTGCCCGCTGCCGCGCCTAATTACCTGATTTTGCGAGATTTTTGTATATGGTTAGCCTTTCTCCGATGTATTCCTCTTCGGCCTTCGCTAGTTCTTTAGCATGGTCCGGGTCTTTGTCCATGAGCATCTTAAAGCGTGTTTCTCCGGATATGTAGTCGAGTAAACTTATACTCGGATCGTCCGAATCTAGGGTGAAGGGGGATGTATTTGTACCCTTTTTGCGTGGATCAAAGCGATAGAGTGGCCAATAGCCGCTGTCAACGGCCTTTTTTTGCTGCCCAAGACCGTTTTTAAGATTGTACCCGTGTGCTACGCAAGGCGAGTATGCCAAAATCAGCGATGGTCCGGCATAGGATTCGGCTTCATGGAACGCTTGAATTGCTTGGTTGTCCTTTGCTCCGAGCGCAATTTTGGCGACGTAAATATTCCCGTAACTAATCGCCAGCATGGCTAGATCCTTCTTTGGTTGGGATTTTCCCTTTGCCGCAAACTTTGCAACGGCACCGATTGGCGTTGATTTTGACTGCTGTCCGCCGGTATTGGAGTAGACTTCCGTATCGAGTACGAGTACGTTCACGTTGTGCCCACCTGCCAGAATATGGTCCAAGCCGCCGTAGCCAATGTCGTACGCCCAGCCATCCCCCCCCACGATCCATAGGCTTTTATCCACGAAAAATTCGGCTAAATTGCAGAGAATATTTGCTTCTTTGTCTTTGGAGTTTGCGAGTTTTTTCTTCAATGTACCGATTCTTTGCCGTTGAAGTTTTATTTCGGCATCTGAATCGCACTTGGAAGAAAGAATTTCACTGACCAGGTCGTCGCCAACAATGGGGGCGTGTTTGCGAAGTAAATTGGCGGCAATTTCCTTTCGCTTGTTCACTGATAGCCGCAACCCTAAACCAAATTCGGCATTGTCCTCAAAGAGGGAATTTGCCCAAGCTGGGCCGCGTCCATCGGAGTTTGTGCAGTAGGGCGTTGTGGGAAGGTTTCCCCCATAAATGGAGGAACAGCCGGTTGCATTGGCGATAATTGCGCGATCGCCAAAAAGTTGCGTTAGCAGTTTTATGTATGGTGCCTCTCCGCATCCGGCGCATGCCCCAGAAAATTCGAACAATGGCCGTCGAAATTGTGTGGATTTCAGGTCCGTTCCAAGCTCGCACGTATCGGGATAGGGGATGTTGTGGAAAAATTCGTAATTCTTCTTTTCATCCGTAAACACCTCCCCAATTGGTTTTAAATTCAGGGCCTTGAGGCTAGGATTTTGCTTATTCTTAGCCGGACAAATTTCCGTACACAGTCCGCAACCAGTGCAATCCTCGGGCGATACTTGTACGGTAAACTTTGCATTGGAAATGTTCTTCGAACGAAAGTTCACGCTTTTGAATCCTTCGCCGGCTCCGGTTAGCTCGCTCTGATTGTAATACTTTGAACGAATGGCCGCATGGGGACACGTGGATACGCATTTATTGCACTGTATGCAGGCTTCAGGCGACCAAACAGGTATTTCCTGAGCGATGTCACGCTTTTCATATTGGGAGGTGGCGGATGGCCAGGTGCCGTCAACGGAGAATGCGCTGACCGGTAATTCATCACCTTCATTTACCAGTATTTTTGCGATCACATTTCGTACAAATTCAGGGGCGGAGGGATCGATTGGAACCGACTTTGGAATGCCGTTTAAATTGCCTTTGGTTGTGACTTCGGAAAGGTTGGCCAGGGCGGAATCGACGGCGGTAAAATTGTGCTCTACCACTTCTTGGCCCTTTTTGCCATAGGTTTTCTGAATTGCACTTTTTATTTTGGCAATGGCTTCATCCTGTGGCAGAAAACCGGAGATCGCAAAAAAACAGGTCTGCATTATTGTATTGATACGCCCACCCATGCCGCACTTACGGGCAACATCGTAGGCATCAATGACGTAAAATTTAATATTTTTTTCTGTGATTGCCCTCTGAACTTCCAAGGGGAGATGGGCCCAAACCGAATCGGCGGTAAACATGGAATTTAGCAGGAAAATTGAACCATGCTTGGCATACTTTAAAACATCAAATTTTGCAAGGAATGCAAATTGATGGCAGGCCACGAAGTCCGCATGTTCTATGAGGTAAGGTGCGTGGATTGGATTTTTTCCAAAGCGCAGGTGGGAGACCGTCATTGCGCCAGATTTTTTGGAGTCGTAGACAAAATAGGCTTGGGCGTGATTTTCAGTGTCTGAGCCTATTATCTTGACCGTATTTTTATTGGCGCCAACGGTTCCATCGGATCCCAACCCGAAGAACACAGCTTCGAACAATCCTTCCTTTTTGAGTTCAAATCCGCGATCGCAGTCAATGGATAATCTCGAGACATCGTCCACTATTCCCACGGTAAAATGTTTCTTTGGGGTGGCTTTAGCTAGCTCATCAAAAACGGCTTTGGCCATCGCTGGGGAAAATTCCTTTGACCCAAGCCCATACCTCCCGCCGATGATTTTGATGCCCGTGCGGGAACCTTGCTCAAGTGCAGAAACAACATCCAAAAATAGAGGTTCTCCTATGGCCCCTGGTTCTTTCGTTCGGTCTAAAACGGCGATTGCCCGAACGGATTTGGGAAGTATTTTAAAAAAATGCTCCACGGAAAACGGTCGATAGAGGCGTACTTTTATCAAACCGACTTTTTCTCCACGGTTGATTAGAAATTTGACGACTTCCTCCAGCGTTTCACAGGAGGATCCAAGGGAAACGACGATCCGTTCGGCGTCAGTTGCGCCGATGTATTCAAACAATTTGTATTCCCTTCCCGTCAAAACTTTGAGCTGCTCCATACATTTTTCAACGGCGAATGCCACGTTTTCGTAAAATGTATTTACGCATTCGCGGCATTGGAAGAACACATCGGGGTTTTGAGCCGTACCGCGTATGAACGGATTGTCGGGGGATAAGCCTCTTTGCCTATGCTCCAATACGGATTGGTCATCAATCATGGTGTGTAGGGTGCTGTCGTCAATTTTGGCCAAGGTATTTATTTCGTGGGATGTGCGAAATCCATCGAAGAAATGCATGAATGGTACCCTGCATTTCAAAGTGGCAGCGTGGGCGATGCAGGCAAGGTCGTGAGCTTCTTGCACAGAATTTGAGGCCAACATCGCAAATCCCGTTTGTCTGCAAGCCATGACGTCCGAATGATCTCCAAAAATCGACAGAGCGTGAGTAGCCAAACTCCTTGCCGTTACGTGCATGACAAAGGGGAAAAGTTCTCCAGCGATTTTATACATGTTTGGAATCATCAGCAAAAGCCCCTGTGATGCTGTGAAGGTCGTGGCCAACGTACCGCCGATCAGTGCTCCATGTATAGCTCCAGCAGCACCGCCTTCGGATTGCATTTCTTCGATGGTGGGTACCACTCCAAACAAGTTTTCTCGATTTTTTGAGGCCCATTCATCGCAGTGTTCGGCCATAGGCGAGGATGGTGTGATCGGATAAATTGCAATAACTTCGCTCAAGCGATAGGCAACATCGGCAACGGCCTCATTTGCGTCCAATACTTCAAAATTTTTCTCTGACATCTTTCCTGGTGAATGATTTAAAAGACTAATAAAATTGCAGTCAACAGATAAACGTTTCTTCGTCAAACTTTGCCTACGTTTTCTCGGCGTGTAAAAACGCCTACAGAGGCAAGTCATCGAGCAATGAATATAAATTTTTAATGAATTCTTCACTCACGACAAAAGCCAGAGATGATTCTCTATTAAACAAAATGTATCCATCCGAATTTTTGAAAATATCGAAATTTAACTCTCCAATGTTAGTTTTTACGTTTACTTTGCCCATGGGAGGAAAATGGGTTTTGGCATCAAATTTAATCGGTTGGCTGAGGGTAGAAATTTTATCTTCTATCAATCGAATTTTGCCACTGTCCACGCCAATGAAAGTCACACCCTTATCAGTTTTGACGAACTTCTGCCATTGTTCACTATTTTCCAGCTTTTGTAGGGAAATTTGGCGATCATCTACTAAGCTGGAAATACTTATAAAATCACACTTTAAATCGGAAAAAAACTGAAAATTTACCAATCTTGAGTAGAGAGTACCTATTAGGGCAGAAGTTTTATTGTCAAACTTGTACCTTGTTTCGGATTTTTTCGCCGAAAATTTAGTCCCATCCCTATAAAATTCAACCAATTCGCCCGTTTTGCCGCGATCGAGTTCCAGCGCAAATAGTGGCTCTTGCGTTTCCGTTGATTTGACGATATTGCCATAATATAGGGAGGAAATGTCGCGCACTATGCTTTCAAGCAATTTTCCGTTCATTGGTTTATTGATTGGGGAGGTCATCTTAAATTGATCCCCCGATTGTGTAATACTCAGGCAGAAGGTTCCCGTGGAAAATTTTAGACGGGATAAAGTATCAACGTCGCCAAACAGTTTTTTGCAGTGGAATTCGGGATAAATTTTGGCTAAACCCTTGCCAATGCTTTGATTTTCGAGAAAAAACGTAATTTCCGGACCTTTCAGATAAACATTAACTCCCGCCACTTTTAACCTGGACAGATTGTTGCAGGCGTCGGTCAACGTTACTGTCCAGTCGGAATTTATAGTGTTAAAATCACGGTATTCGTTGTCATAAAATTTTAGCTCTTTGAGCAGTGATAGTAGTTCGCTAATGGCATATTGGTTCGCAGATACTTTTATGCCATCAAAAGTACACATCCACTTGCCGCTTGGTGTGCTGTACGCATTAATGCTGGTCCCAACCTTGTGATGAACGATGTCTATGTTTTTCAATTTTTGCGTAATTACCTTTGCAAATTGCCCATCAGCAGAGTGCCTTTCGGGAGAAATTTTTGTCCTTAAGTTTAGCAACAATGCAGCAAATATTGCACTGGCTGACACTAAAAAGAATAACTTTGCTCCGATGGATGGGCGCACGGATCACTTTCTCCGGAAGAAGTAAACTATAATGCCAATAGCAATGAAGGCGCAACAAAGGGTATAGCTAAACGTCACTATCGAGTCATATTGCTTCTCCGTAAGGGTTAGGCGATATTTTGCTACCGGATTAGAAGTTATATCGGATTCACTGCCTGCATTGCACATGTAGTCCACGGCGCTACAAAATAGCATCCTATTGCCCAGAATATTTATGCGCGAATTGATTGCAAAGTCAGGGCACCCGAAGACGAGCAGTTTGCCATTCAGAATATCGATGGAGATTGATGTTTGCTTTTCAGATAATGCGGCGACGATAAATTTGTCACAATGTTCGGAAGGTTCTAAAATTCCCTCCGCCTGCAACAGGTCCGTGACTACAAATTGATCGTCTTCTGTGCTCCAATCGGCTTCTCTAACCTCATGTGCTTCGCCGCAAACAACGGGTATTTTAAAGTTAATGAGTTCGCAGGTAATTTTATGAGGCATGTACCTGTTAATGACTAGATCATGGTAAAATTTTGCATGATCGGCTGACGAAAGAATTTTACTGTGATTATCCGCACGTATGCCGTGGTCCGCGAAAAATTCAGTTAGTGCCACATCGTCCGCATCACCCAGTCCAATCATTATTTTTCCACCTTGCTCATCCAAAAATTTTTTAAAAATTGATACCTCTATGGGCAAAAGAGCTGCTTTGGGATCCCAAAGCACAACCAAGGCCGCATCGTTTGGAATGTCAGATTTTGGATCAAAGTCTAAAACTTTTACATCGTAATTCTTGCTGCGCAAAACATTTGCCAGAGATGACAGCCCTCTAGTAAGGGAAACATCGGTTACGTCGCATTCGCCATGTCCTGCTAGAAAGTAGATTACTTTCCTTTCTTCTGCCACAAGATCCTTGATGGCATCGGTCAAAATTTGTTCGCCGCGAAAGCCAACGACTTCGCCGTTGCGCACATCATATAGTTCTTCGATTGCAATAACCTTCCTCTTATTCGCATATTTTAGGAGAATCGCCTTTGTGGGCAGAAAAATAGTCGACTCTACAAGATTTTTCGACCTAACATTGCCCGGGTCGACAAATTCTACTTTCACAACGTTTCCGCGGGTGCTGTCCACGTATTCACTTAGCAGCTTTGTAATGTCTTTTTTTACCAAATCGGTGGCCTCTTCACCGTTGCATTCAAGTAGTACGTATATTTCAAGGGGCAATTTTAAAGTTGACATTGTTCTTAGTGTGCTATCGGACAGTTTATTAATTGCGCCACTACCAACGTATGTTCTGTAAAAATAGCGCCCCGACAGGGTGATCACAAACAGTGCAAATAAACATGCGAAAGATGAGAAAAACAGGCGATTTAGGCACCTAATTTTATTGGAATGTTTGAAATTTAACATGAAATTTAACTAAATTTTTTTTCCAATGAAACCTTGGTGAGTGATAGAAATAATAGGCTTAAAGTTATGTATAAAACGACAATTCGAGTGTCGAACACGCCCAAACAAGCGTTGTCCATCTGATGAAATATATTCAGTGGGCGAACGAATGCATGATCCATAAACGTGCCGGAGGATAAAATTTTCGATGAAAATATCGGTCCGCTCAAAAAGGTGGCAAAAATCGCAATAAATGCTAAAGATCCGGACAGTATTTGATTTTCTGTTAAACTGCTGAAAAATATACTCATGGAGATAAACATCAATCCCGAAAGGATAATATAAAAATACCCACCTACCAAGTTGAAGGTTGTCAAAAATGAGCCACTTTGCATAAGGGTTGGAACCGACATTGTAGGGAAAAATACGAGCAATAGGGAACTTCCCCACAGAGCAGTGTAAAATAGATATGTTGCCAAAAATTTTGCTAATACTATGGAAAAATCTCCGATTGCTATGGTTTTTACAGATTGCATCATTTCAGTTTTGTAATCTTCGGAAAATGTTCTCATGCTTAACAGGGGGACGCCGAGCAAAATGGGAATCCAACAGTGGCGCAAAAATGCGTGTGCAAAGGAAAAGTCTTGGTCGTTCACTATGAATTCTCGCAGCGTAAACACGTAAATCAGTGCCAGTATCGCTGTGAAAATTGCGGCGATAAAGTAGGTGGACGGCGAAACTAACAACTTGTGGATTTCGTATTTAAATAGTACGCAGAATTTTTTCATAAAATTTCCCAAACTTTAATCCATGTAGCGCTTGGTAGCGGATAAAAATACTTCCTCCAGGGAAGAAGACTCGCGTCCGATTCCCAACAAATTTTCGCCAAAATAGTCGGCGGCCGATTTTACGATCTCGCTCCTATTTCCGTCACCTCTGAATTCGATGTGTAAACCTCCGCGATTTTGCTCCGTAGTTGCGCCAATGCGAATCAGTTGATTCGCGCTTAGAAATTCAGCAATAATTTCATCTGATACGCAGTTTGCGGGGAGATCGATATACATGGTGTTGGTATCGGTCTTAGATTTGTAAATGTCTGCCAGTGAGCCAGTTGTGACAATTTTCCCGCTGTCTATTATGACAAAGTAATCGCAAATTGTTTCCAGCTCCGACAATATGTGGCTCGAAATCAACAGTGTGCGTGACCCGTGTAGCTCCAGCAATGTTTGTCTGATGGATATGATTTGTTTTGGGTCAAGCCCGATCGTTGGTTCGTCCAAAATTACTAGTTCTCTGTCACCGAGCAAGGCATCGCCGATACCAACGCGCTGCCGATAACCTTTGGACAAATTTTTTATCATTTTGTAGCGAGCATCGTAGTAGATATCGCACTTTCGCATGACTTTTTCCGCTTCCAAGCGAGTATCGTCAATACCCTTTAACGCGGCTCGAAAGCGCAAATATTCACCGACTCGCATGTGGTCGGGTAGGGGATTATTTTCAGTCATGAAGGAAATTTTCTCCCTAGCCAGAGCTGGATTTTCCGCTAAGTTTATCCCGCACACTAGTACCTGTCCCGAATTGGCAGGCATTAGGCCGGATAGAATTTTCATTAGAGATGTTTTTCCTGCGCCGTTTGGGCCGATTAATCCAATAATTTTGCCTTTGGGCAAAGTGAAAGAAATATCATCCAGAGCAATGAACTTTCCGTATTTTTTAGAAAGCCCCTCAACTTTGACAACATCAGTCACGGTGTGAATTATTGAAAATGAAATTACATTTTGAAATATTTTTTTCTCAGTCTAGGGATAAATTTTGCACCCTAAGGGACATGCTTTTTACCGCCGGTAATAATTTCAACTTTTTTACGGCTTCCAGGTCGAATTTGCTCCTGAGAGCCGATGACATCCTGGCAAGCTCACGATGGCCATCTTTGAATTCAAAGTGCAACACGTTTTCCATGTTGCCCTCGTTGTTTTCTATGAAATCATTAATTGCCCTAATAAATTCATCGAGTTGATCCGCCTCTGCCTTCACTACCCAATCTATGCCGTTTATCACGTGATTTAGGGCGCTGGAAATCGGCTCCACACCGGCAACGTTATAGCTGTTTTCATCGTCGCGTACCCGTGCCGTTCCCGTTAAAATGACTAGCTCGTTTTCTTTGATTTTATGCCCAAATTTCTCAAAACTGTCCGGAAAACAGTTCATTTGCATCACGGATTTACCGCTATCGCACTGAAAAAATGCCCATGGACGGCTGTCCTTTTTGGTAAATTTTTTCACAATTCCACTTATGATGCCACACAAACGAAAATTTTCACGATCCCGTAAATTGCTCAAATCGCCACTGACGGGAAAGTTAATGAATGGTATTATGTCTTTGTATTCCGCCAAAGGATGCCCCGAAACGTAAAACCCAAGCGTAATTTTTTCATTTTTCAATTTGTCAAATTTTGACATTTTAGCGCCACCGGTATTGATGGACACAATGGAGTTGCCGCTATCAAACATGTCAAAGAGGGATGTTTGTCCATTGGTTTTCTCTCGCTGCACATTGGCAGCTTCCTGGAGAATGTTCGGCAATGAGTTCATTAGGTGTTGCCTATCGTAACCAAAGGAATCGAAGGCTCCACTCAGAATTAACGCTTCGAAAACTCTTTTATTTACAACCCTGGTATCAACGACCTGGGAAAATTCAACGAAGCTCTTAAAACCTTCACATTTGCTACGTTCGGCTATGATATTTGCTGCCGCGACATCCCCAACACCTTTGATTGCCGATAAACCAAAGCGAATATATCGTTCATTGGCAGAGACGTATGGTGTGAAGTCATTTAACGATTGGTTGATATCTGGTCCCAAAACGGGAATGCCCATCCTGGTTGCTTCTCCTATAAACAGTTCAATTTTTTCCCCATTGCCCAGGTCACATGACATGAGAGCAGCCATGAATTCTACGGGAAAATGTGCTTTTAGATATGCGGTGCGATAGCCGATGACGGCATAGGCATCTGCGTGGGATTTGTTAAATCCGTAACCGGCAAACTTTTCCAGCACGGAAAAAATTTCTTCCGCCTTGGTCCGCGGGATTTTATTATGCTCCGCTGCGCCTTTTATGAATGATTCTCGCTGGGCATTCATGACATCCACTTTTTTTTTCCCCATAGCACGGCGTAAAATGTCGGCTTGTCCCAGCGAATATCCGGCAATTACCCGTGCAGCCTGCATAACTTGTTCCTGATAGACAATGATTCCAAAGGTTGGCTTGCAAATGTCCTTCAGCAACGGGTGGGAATATTTGATTTTCGTTGGATCCTTTTTTCCCGCAACGTAGTCCGGCAACCATTCCATTGGGCCAGGGCGGTAGAGTGCACTTAGGGCGCTGATTTCATCGACGCTGGAAAAGCCAAACTGTCTACACCATCGCTGAATGCCGGCGGATTCAAACTGAAACACACCTATGGTTTCACCGCTGTTCATGAGATCGAACGTTTTTTCGTCCTCTAGGGTGGCGTTGGAAATATTGAAATCTTCAAAGCCACTGCGGCGGCGAATATTGCGCTCTGCTATATCAATTACGGTCAGGGTTTTAAGGCCAAGAAAGTCCATTTTGAGCAGGCCCAACTCTTCGACGGCTTCCTTTGCATACTGCGTTGTGAGGCAGCCTTCCTGGAGAGTTACCGGAACGAGGTCGTCAATTGGTTGGTCTGAAATGATAATTCCACAGGCGTGGGTGCCTACGTTGCGCACCATTCCTTCCAAAACCTGGCATTCTTTTAAAATTTTAGCGACCTGAGGGTTTTTTCCTTGTTCATGGCGCAATTCGGACGACTTTGCTAATGCTTCATTTAGGGTGACGTGCAGGTCATCGGGGATCATTTTTGCCAGGCGATTTGCTTCATCGTAGGGAATATCGTAAACCCTACAGACGTCACGCAGGACCATTTTTGCCCCCAGTGTGCCGAAAGTAATAATATTGGCCACACGGTCCTTTCCATATTTTTCACGGACGTAATCGATGACTTCACCGCGGCGATTCATGCAAAAATCTATGTCAAAGTCCGGTGGTGATACCCTTTCTGGGTTCAAAAACCTCTCAAATAGCAGGCCAAACCTCAGGGGGTCAATGTCTGTTATTTTGAGCAAGTATGCCAGTAAGCATCCCGCTCCCGAGCCGCGACCGGGCCCCACCACGACCCCGTTTTGCTTCGCCCAATTAACAAAATCCCAAACAATCAAAAAGTAGTCAACAAAGCCCGTTCTCTCAATGGTTGAAAGTTCGTAATTAAAACGCTTGCACAAGTTGACTGGGTTATAGACATCTTTTCCGTCGACTTCGCTACTTACGTCGACGGTATCGAAAATTACGTTGTAACGTTCTTTTAATCCATTAATGCACAGCGACTTAAGGTAATCAATGTGGTCGCCGGAGGAGGTTTGGCCATTGTCCGGAAACACAGGATAGTGATTTTCACCGTAGGGTATTGTAACGTCGCACATATCCGCAATGAACAGGGAATTGTCCAATGCCTCTCGATGATTTTTGAACATTAGCTCCATTTCTTCCCGTGATTTTACGTACATCTGATGCCATGGCATCCTCATGCGATTCTCATCGGAAATTTTAGATCCCGTTTGTATGCATAGCATAGCATCGTGAGCTTCCCAATCGGACTGTTTCACGTAATGGGTGTCATTTGTTGCGACGGTACCCAGCCCATTGCTTTCAGCGATGGCAAATAATTGCGGCAAGACCTGCTTTTGCTCAGGGATTCCATGATCCTGTACCTCGATGAATAAATTTTCCCGGCCAAATATGGCTATCAATTCTTCCACTCCCCGCTGTGCCGAGATCTCATCGCCGGCCAATAGCATTTGGGAAATGAATCCTTGGCCGCATCCCGTCAAGCAAATCAGCCCATCGCCGTATTTTTTTAAAAGATCGAAGTTGATCCGCGGCCTGTAGTAAAACCCTTGCGTATGCGCAATGGAAACCAGCTTGCATAGGTTTTTGTATCCCGTTATATTTTTTGCCAACAGTGTTATGTGGTAGAGGGGAAACTTTTTGTGTTCGACAATATTTTCATGGATCAGTGTGTAACACTCGCAGCCAATTATCGGCTTAATGCCGTACTTTTGCGCATTTTGCACAAAATCTGGTACTCCGAAAACATTGCCATGATCCGTAATCGCAATTGCTGCCATGTCCAGCTCTTTTGCCCGCTCAAAGAGACGATCCATTCGGCAAGCGCCGTCGAGGATGCTGTAATCAGAATGTAAGTGTAGGTGCACAAAATTTTTAGCGCCCATTGTGGCAAAAGGATGAGTGACAAAAATGAAAATACGCAAGCTTTTTATATAAAACTTCCTTGATATCATTTGCCCTTATTAAAATTTTATAATTACTTTTGTCTTTTGATTTTGAAAAAAACCAAAAAGAATTAAACATTTGCATGCATTGCTCTTTTTGGCGTAATTAATATTTGCAATAAAATTGCGTTTTTAAAAAATTTGAAAAAACAAAAAATCCAGGCGGCAATTAACCGCCTGAATGGTTAAAACCATGGATGTCATTTTAGAATACTATCTTAGGTTTACTTTTCCACGGTAAACATCACTAGCGAGTTCGTTGTCCGACATTGAGCCGATGCTACGACTCTGAGCTGATTTCGCCTCAGGGGTTGATTTCGGTTCTGGAATTTGATCTTTCGTTTTAGAAGCCTCAGAATTCTGGGTTGATTCGGCTGGTTCTCCTTTGCCGTCACTGGATTTTTTATTACCCTCTTCATTTAAAAGTTGATCTGATTTCAGCTCAGAACCTGCTTTTTTATTATCCTCAGAATTCTGGGTTGGTCGACTCCCCGTTGCTTTCGGCACCTCCTTTGGTAGCAATTCTAGAACATCTTTCCTCCTTGCGTCAGACAATTCACTTAGTCGAGCTTCTCCTTCATTTACGAAATCTACTACCTTCTCAATTGGCAGCAATTCTAGAACATCTTTCCTCTTTGCGGCAGACAATTCACTTAGTCGAGCTTTTCCTTCATTTACGAAATCTACTACCTTCTCAATTGGCAGCAATTCTAGAACGGTTTTCCTCCTTGTGGTAAACAATTCACTTAGTAGTCGAAATTCTCCTTTCTTTACGAAAGCTATCAACCTATCTATAATGTCAGACATTTTTGAGGCAGGCAATTCACTTAGTTGAGCTATTCCTTGGTTTATTAAATCTGCCACCTTATTCCCTGCCAGTAATCTTATAACGGCTCCTCTTTTTGCATTAGGCAAGTCATTTAGTTGAGCTTTTCCTTGGTCTACGAGGTTTGCTATCTCATTATCTGTCAAGTTATCTAGAACGGCTGCCCTCCTGTCGGTAGGCAATCTACTTAGTCCAGTTTTTCCTTTCTTTAGGAGGTTTGCTAAGTCATTATCTGTCAGCTTATCTAGAACGGCTGCTTTCCTCGTGGCAGGCAATGAACTCAATGCACTTAGCCTTATATAGCCCCCCTTTACGGGATTTACTAAGTCATCATTTGTCAGCTTACTTAGAACGATTTTCTTCCTGTCGGCAGGCAATCTACTTAGTCGAATTTTTCCTTTCTTTAGGAGGTTTGCAAAGTCATCATTTGTCAGCTTATCTAGAACGGCTGCCCTCCTGTCGGTAGGCAACTCACCTAGTGTAACTTTCTCTTGTTTTCGGAGATCTGCTATCTCCGCATTTGTCAGCTTACTTAGAATTTTTTTCTTCCTTTCGGCAGGCAATGCATTTAGTCGAATTTCTCCTTTCTTTAGGAGGTTTACTAAGTCATCATTTGTCAGCTTACTTAGAACGATTTTCTTCCTGTCGGCAGGCAATCTACTTAGTAGAGTTTTTCCTTTCTTTAGGAGGTTTACTAAGTCATTATCTGTCAGCAATCCTAGAACGGCTTCCTTCTTTTCGTCAGGCAATGCACTTAGTCGAATTTTTCCTTCTTTTACGGACTTTACTAAGTCATCTACTAATATTTTCTCTGTTGATGCGCTCTCTGGCACACCCCTTATTTTTTCGTTAAGGCCTTGCGCTGCAGCAGCTTGCTCCTTTGTCAATTCCCCTCCTTCTTCCGGTGAGGAGCTGTTTGTTCCATGAGATCCCCCAGAATCTGGGGTAAAAATATTTTTTCCTCTTTCCCACGCATTTTTCAAACTTCCCCACATACCTATCCTTTTTTATTAAACGCAAAAAGTATACACTAAAACTTTTCTTTGTCAAGGATTGTTTGCAATGGAAGATTAAAAAATATATAAACCATTTAAGATTCTTTTGTGGATATTAAATTTACCATCCCGAAGTATGACTGGAAAATTTGTTGACGGTGCACAAGCTTGGGTAAATGGGGTGGGAAAATTTTATTAATATCCTCCCAATTAAAATTATATCACCTGGCATGTGGTTATTTTTTGCCATGTGAAACTCTACACTTAACAATAGCGAAATGGTTCTTGGTTCTTTGGCAAAAAATCCAGGCGGCATAGCCGCCTGGATGGTCAAAACCATGGATGTCATTTTAGGATGCTATCCTGGCTTTCCTCCTTTACTGAAAGCCTCCTCGGCAGGATCTCGCTCAATGCTTGGTTGCATAATAATATTACTTAATAGATTGCTCGAATCTAAGGCCATGGCATCTTTCGACGTCTCATCTGGCAGCAATTTTTGAACGGCTTCCCTCTTTGCGTCAGGCAATGCACTTAGTCGAATTTTTCCTTTCTTTACAAGATTTGCTAAGTCAGCATCTGTCAGCAATTCTAGAACGGCTTCCCTCTTTGCGTCAGGCATTTCACTTAGTTGAATTTTTCCTTGGTTTACAAAATATACCACCTTATTATCTGGCAGCAATCCTAGGACGGATTTCCTCTTTTCGGGAGGCACGTCATTTAGCTGAATTCCTTCTCGATTTACAAGCACTGTTAAGCTAACAATTGTCAGCAATCCTATAACGGTTTTCCTCTTTGCGTCAGACAATTCACTTAGTTGAGCTTTTCCTAGATCTACGAGATTTGCTAAGTCATCTACTGGCAGCAATTCTAGAACGGCTGCCCTCTTTTCTGGAGGCAATTCACCTATTTGTTTTTGGAGATCTGCTAACTTATTTTCTTCCAGCAATTTTTGAACGGCTGCCCTCCTATCGGGAGGCACGTCCATTAGTTGAGCTTCTCTTCGGGTTAGACGATTTGCTATCTCATTATTTGTCAGCAATCCTAGAACGCCTCTCTTCTCTGCGGCAGATACTTTACTTAGTTGAAGTTCTCCTTGTTTTATAAGCTTAGCATTTTCCAGCAATCCTAGAACGGCTTCCCTCTTTGCGACAGGCACTTCATCCATTTGAATTTTTTCTCGGTTTACGAGATCTGCTAACCTATTTTTTTCCAGCAATCCTAGAACGCCTTTCTTCTTTGCGGCAGGCACGTCATTTAGCTGAATTCCTCCTCGATTTACAAGCACTGCTAAGCTATCAATTGGCAGCTTATCTATAACGGTTTTCCTCTTTTCGTCAGGCACTTCATCCATTTGAATTTCTTTTCGATCTACGAGATCTACTACCTTATCAATTGGCAGCTTATCTAGAACTGCTTTCCTCCTTGTGAGAGGCAATGTACCTGGTAGAGGTAGTCCTTGCATTATGAGGCTTACTAAGTCATCATCTGTCACGGATTTTCCCCTATCTGGAGGCAATTCACCTGTTGTAGCTTTCTCTTGTTTTCGGAGATCTGCTAACCTATTTTCTTCCAGCAATTTTTGAACGGCTTCCTTTTTTTCGTCAGGTACTTTACTTAGTTGAATTTCTCTTCGGATTAGACGATTTGCTAAGTTAGCAACTTCCAATTCCTCATGGTATTGGTCAATATTGTATGTTCCATAGCACTCCTTTGCAATTTCTAAATCGGGATCAACGTTTTTTAGAGCCTGTTCCACCAGTGGCCTCACATCAGGCATCCAGGCTCCTTTTTCATCAGAGTAGGGCCTTACTCTTATTTTACTAAATGCCAATATAGCGGGTAGGACAACCAGGGAACCCAATTTCGTTTGGCTAAGTCTTTCGAAATCAGATTTGGAAACGGGAACTCCCGGAGATTTCCCCCAATAGTGGTGTAGCGAATTATCGCCACAGATTTGGTTGCGTACCGTTCGGGAGAGTTCTTGAAAAACAGGCTCCAACTTATTTATTAGGGCTGTATCCCCCTTTTCCAAGCTAGCGCATAGGATAAAGGCTGTTTTGTAATTATTTTTAGCAACATTTTGTAAATCTTCCTGACTAAGATGCTCCATTAATTTTTTTCTGTCTCCTAGGGGCATAGTTGCGACTGATTCCGCAGCGAAATAACTATAATAACTCTTCATGCCCACGCCTCCCAACGTCGGGGCATCATCCCGCCTCAAAGAGCCGTAAAGGGACAAAAGAACCTCAACACCTTCTGGCCCCCTTTTTTGAAGCGTGTGTAGCTTACTTGTCGAAGTTTCGCTAATGCATACCATAATCGCTCGCCTCTCTTCGTTGCTTAATTTTGCAACGTCTTTGTATGTGACAGTGTCCGCTGTAAAATTTTCCGGAGAAAGATCTTTCGCTTTTCCAAATACTCTTCCCCAAAAACCTTGCTCTGAAGCTTTCGATACCTCTGCTGATGCGCCCTT
>JAIRON010000018.1 GCA_031257495.1 Puniceicoccales bacterium | reverse complement strand
GTTAAGCGACCAACACAGGGCGTGGATACTACGAGAAACAGATATATGGGGAACCACGTTTCCGGTACATACACTTAGCTGCGATAGCATTAGGGTGAGAGACTTTGCCGATTTGGGACGGCTGTTTAGCATGATAGCTGAATTGGATGAAATAAGCCTGACAATGATACTGAAAGCACGCAGTGCACTTTATGGAACATTGTCACAATGCGTGGCTGACAAAATCAGGGATCCAAACCTTCTAGGGCTATTTTTGGACATGATTGGAAGAAGCTTTCCTTATATTAGAGATGCGGCACTCAATGAAGAAAGTCCCAATGGAAATACCATACTAAACATTGCCCGCGAATACATTGAGAATCCTACAATTTTAGCAGAATTGGACACTTGGATTGCTCCTGAGGTACGCGAATCTACGGATTTCTCCAGCGAGGATATGCAGCTTCCAGAATGAAAATTAAGTTATAAGATGTCTCTAAACCGGGAGGCAAGTGGCACATTCGGCAAAAGAGAAAACATTTTTAAAGATTGGCACGAAAATAGCAAAATAGGAACATGAAGGATAAAAATAGTTTGAGATAGTTTGCTGTAGCAATAGGGAAACACAAAATAAGACAATTCATAACCCGTAAGGATTGATTGCAGTGACATTTTCCAATTGCGTTCCATCTTTGCTCGTTGGCAAAGTTTATAGTAACACGGAAATACGTAATCTTACCCTTACGATAAGCTTGATCCAATTGTCCCTCCTTAAATTTCCTTTGAACTATAGCAAAATTCTCTACGAAAAACGGCACAGGTAAGCATCTCTTTCGTCGCTTGACCTAAAGTCCTGTAGGCGCAGCTTTTTCACTTTAAATAAGGAGGATATCACTGCTGTTCTTTCACTTCTTTTGCCCTTTTAATTCCTAATTAGCGCCAACATACCTAGGGAAAATTTTTGAAATTCCTTTTTCTAAGCCACATTTTAGTGTTGCAATTGCATTTTGCTTATTCATTACTTGCTCATCTAAACAAAAACGGGCAAAGGAAAGATTGTGAATTATTTAGCGATAGTGCCGCTTTTTAAGAAAGCAGAAGTACAGAAAAATGAATACGAAAGAGCAAAAAAGGAAGAAGCAGCTTTCTGGGGAGTAGCCAATGTGCATTTGGTAACATCATCCGGAGAAATGCCTCTTTCCACTCCTGGAAATAACACGGGGAAAACTAATTTGGATCATAGAACACCTTCTGGGGGCAGCGCGAAAAATCCCTTATTAAAGTATCCACCGTTACTCACGCCGGATGGAGTAGCGGGTGAAAACCAGAAAAGAATAGAATTTGCAGCAGGTCTGAAATTTGATCTATACGATGGTGGAGACGGAGGCAATGCTAATTGCTTGGCGGTTGCAATACTCTTAGCGACACATTTTGCCAATAAAGGAGCTGAAACACCTGTATCTAAGGAAGAAATCGAAAGGAAGGCCGCAGCCCTAAGGATAAGAGCGCATAATCTTATGCGAGAAGACCTAATTGCTATCAAAACCGAATTTAGGGAGCAACTTCAAAATTATGGCTTACGCCCAGTGGATATACAGCAGATTATAAATGGAGAAACGGTACCGGAAAAGAAAATTCGCAATATTTTAAGCGATAATCCTGCATATGTGAACATGAACAGATCGACGAAGATCAAATGCGAGAGGACCATCGACAAATTTCAGCTGGCTATTGGACGGGTGCACGGTTTGCTTAATGACGATAATCGTCCTGATGGAGGAAGCATGATGGATACTGAGTTTGGCGGGTGCATGGCCCGAGATTTGGGCACGGATGTGTTAGTGATTGATTGCGACCATCTCGATGGTCGTAAGCATCCATGTCACTATTTTTCCTGTAATATTGGCAAAAGAGTTGAAGCCACATATAATCATGATCATGAATGGCATCATGAAGATGAGCCCGAAAGATTGGGAAGGTATATAAACAGAGGTCAACCGCTTGCCGTAATATTTCGCTTCCCGGGGCACTTTATTACGGGAAATTACGTCGGTTCTTTGCCTCTTCCTGAGCCATCACGTTCCGAAAAGCTACCTAGTAAAGAAGAGGAGGATACCGCCGAGAAATCGAAACCTTCTCGTTCCGATACAACTTCGGACAAGTCTGAAACAAGGCTGCCAACTCCACTAAAATCGTTGACTTCGCCTCATCCAAATTTCGAAGATGTGAATGTTGAGGAGAAGGAAGATGAAATGAAATCAATGGCAAGATCGTCAATTCCACAACGCTCAGATTCAGGCCCGGGCGGCGATAACGAAGACCCGAATAATCCTCCCAGCAGCGAAAGGGATGTTGCCAAGGAACCGAAATCTCCTCAGCCTACTGAAACTCCAGGTAGTAGGTCCGGGATTTCATTACCTTCAGATTTAGGCCCAAGCGGCGATGACGAAAACCCAAATAATCCTCCCAACAGCGAAAGAGATGTTGCCAAGGAACCGAAATCTCCTCAGCCTACTGAAACTTCAGGTGGGTCCGAGATTCCACAACGCTCAAATTTAAGCTCGAGCGGCGATTCGGCAAATTTAGCATCATCAATTTCAATACCGTTCGAGGGGGAAGATCATCCATTTGTGCCTGCTTCTTCCAAAAAAAAGAAGGCTGAAACAAAGCAGATGTTTGAAGAACGTGAGGAGCTTATGAGAAAATGGGGTATGACGCCTCCGCCTGTTTCGTCCTCTATTTTATCAAGGCGGAGCTCTAGCGAAACTAGTTCTGGGAGGGGTACTCCCCATGTATTGAGTCCGATAAGCCCGTTTATTCCACATTCGGGTGAAGCATCCGAGCATTCACAAAATGAAGCGAAATCAATGGCAAGATCGTCGACTCCACCTGTTTCACGTTTAAGTTATGAAAGAAAGATAGGCAGTGAAGGTGATTCTGCCGATAATCCAGAGCTGTCAGTAAAAAAAATTGATGAAGAAAAGTCTAAAGAAGTACTTCCAAATGACAAAACAAGTGGGGGGATGAGGACTAGAAATGAAAAAGGTAGGAGAAAGCCTCCTGCAAGGGATGTTAATAAGCAGCTCCAAGGATTGAGTCCACAGAAACCACTCCCGAAAAATAGAAAGTGAAAAAGACAAGGAAAGGTAATTTCCAAAAAGTAGCAAGTGCCAAATAGGTGTTTGTTACTTTTTTATTATGGCTTTATAACTGCGTTTTTGAGTTAGAGATTATCCTGAGCGAAATTGCGAGGGATCGTCGGAATGAAGAAAAAAATGTCGCAAGTAATCAATTTCTTCTTTGGCAAAAGCACGCAGAGCCTGTTGACACCTTCATCCATGGAATTGGAGATCATCTTAGGCGAGGCCGCGGGCACTCGCGGAAATGAAAGAAAGCATGGCCTTTCGCAGTGAGGGGTCAATTTCTTCTTTGGCAAGAGCGTGCAGAGCCTGCTGGCGGTTTAACCCCTGAGTATAAAAAATTTTAAAAATGCGCTTAGCATCGCTTATTTGCACCTCAGAAAACCCATTGCGCTGCATGTTTACGACATTAATGTAGCGCACTTTTGCCGGGTTGCCATCGGCCAGCATAAACGGAAGGACATCCTGGATGACTTTGCTGCAAGCCCCAATCATGGCGTACTTTCCAACCTTGCAAAATTGGTGAACTCCGCTGGACCACCCAATATTGGCGTAGTCATCGATTTCAACGTGCCCACCCAGTGCGGCCTGGGCGCTCATTATGACGTGGTTGCCGACTAAGCAATCATGGGCGACATGGGAATAGGCCAAAAAAGTGTTGTCGCTGCCTATGATCGTGCTCGCATCTGCCCGAGTACTGACGTGTATTGTGCAGAATTCTCGAAACACATTGCGAGAGCCAATCCTTAGGCCCGGTTCTCCGCCACTGTATTTCAGGTCATGGGTGAGACCGCCGATATAGGCATAGGGGTAAATAATATTGCTTTCTCCGATGGTCGTGCGTCCATCCACGGTGGCGTGGTGTTTAATTACGCATCCATGACCGACCTTGACCATCGCTCCTACATGGGCATATTCATCAACGACAACATCATCGGCCAGCTCTGCGCCCGGTTTTATGATTGCTGTGGGATGTATGGCCACCTAGCTAATCCTTGTTTTCCACGATGGTGAACATCAGCTCAGCGGATGAAACAACCTTACCATTGACCCTACATTCGCACGCAGCAACGCCTATTTTATTGCCACGAGACTTAGTCAATTTTACGTCAATGATAAGCTGGTCGCCGGGCATGACAACGCGGCGAAATTTCGCTTTATCACAACTCATGAAATAGGCCAATTTATTCCTGTAGTTACCTGCTTTCATCATAAGTAACCCGGCGGCCTGTGCCATCGCCTCGATTTGCAGCACCCCGGGCATGACCGGTTGTCCCGGATAATGTCCGGAAAAATAGGGTTCATTTATGCTCACATTCTTTATTGCCCGCAGCTCACCCTCATTTGTAAATTTTACCACGCGGTCGATCAAAAGAAAGGGATATCTATGGGGCAGCGTATTTAGCACCTGGTTAATATCCATTGCCGACTCATAAAGCCTAGTCGCCTCTTCGTCTCTTTGTTTTATATCACCTTCGCTCCTTCCTTTTCCTTTGTCGTGTATTTGTTTGACCAATTCAGCGTTGAGTGTATGCCCCGGTCTAACAGCTATAACGTGAGCTTTGAGAGGCATTCCAAGCACAGCCAAGTCGCCAATTATGTCCAAAATTTTGTGGCGAACAAACTCATCTTTGAAGCGCAACGGTTCCTTAGATAAAATCGTATCTCCTCTGATTATAACGGCTGAGTCCAGACTGCCACCCTTGATTTTGCCCAGTTTGAGCAATTCCTCGATGTCCTCGTATATGGTAAATGTTCTGGCGGGAGCAAGTTCCGAGATATAGGTTTTTTCATCGATATCTATCGATAGATGTTGCGTATGTATGCCGCGATCATCGGCGGAAGTGCAAGTTATTTTCAATCCGTTGTAGGGCAGAGCGATCATCGAACGATTTCCATGGGAAACGGAGACCGGTTCTTTTAGGATGAAATATTTTTTATCTTCTTCTTGATCAACGGGTTCAGCAGATAGGAGAAGATTGACGTAGTGCTTCGATGAACCATCCAAAATCGGCGGCTCGGAGGCATTCATCTCGATGTCAACATTGTCTATCTGCAAACCGTTAAGCGCCGATAAAATGTGCTCGACGGTGAGCACAGTGGTGTTGTTTGCGATGAGAGTTGTACAGCGAACGGACTCGCAACCTAAACTTTCCACCTGAACTTTTACCTCTGGAATTCCAAATTGATCCATTCTGCGGAAGATTATGCCATTGTTTACCGGAGCCGGTTTAATCTTTAAAGTTACTTCATTACCCGTGTGCAATGCCTTACCGGATACGGTTACTTCTCTCGAGATCGTGCGTTGCTTCATTGCGCATTAAATTATCGTTGCCACTTAAGCGGTGTAGATATTAAATGTAAAGAAAATTGATTACCTAGCGTTTAAACCTAGCCAAGGCTCGTTCGGTTTCGCGCAGCGCCGTACGTTTCTTCAATGTCTCCCGCTTGTCAAACAACTTTTTACCGCGGCAGATCGCAATTTCTACTTTGACCAAACCGTGGGAAAAAAACATGCGCAGCGGCAGGACGGTCAGACCGTCTATTTCGATTGCAGTTTTTAATTTTTTTAGCTCGTTTTTGTGCAACAGAAGCTTGCGTGCCCGTGTAACTGGATGGTTTTCAGTGTTGCCGAAGCTATACTCCGCGATGTTTGCATTGAAGAGGATCGCATCCGAAGCATGGCTGAATTTGACAAAAGCATCGGAGATTTGAGCCTGCCCCTGGCGAATCGCCTTAACCTCAGTACCACAAAGAACAACACCAGCTTCAAATTTGTCGCCTATGAAATAGTTATGAGCTGCTTTCCTGTTGCGAATCTCTTTTTGTGAGTTATTCGATCGTTTGCTGCTAGCCATGGACGATGCCTACATCTAGCTGCCCATATATAAGCTGTATGTGAGCTTTCCCTCAATGATTTCGCGCAGAGCCACATCCTCGTTGTCAAGGTGTTCCAGTGAGTCGATCAACGCCTTCGCTCCGCCTTTGAGCTGCTTAACCCGGCGAGAAACTAAATTTATTAAAATATTCGGCTCGCTAATGATCGCCGCTGCTGCTTTTAAATAATCGTCTCGCATACTCTAGAAAATATATCAACATCAAAAAGATTGAAAATGCAAGTCAAAAGTTTTACGGTGAGGTCAATATGCTTAGCAGCAGGGTAAAAAATTATGCAATTTTCGCCATTGCGTGCGCACTGGTGATATGTTCTCTGCCCGGGCAATCGATGGGATTTTGCGCTTTCACCGAGCCGATTTTGCGCACCACCGGCCTGTCGCGTACGACGTTTAGCGTCATATACATGGCCGCCACCATATTGGGAGGATGTGGGATATTGGTGAGCGGCAGATTGATTGACTACTTCGGCATCCGCAAGTCACTTTTACTAGCCTTACCGTTATGGGCATTGACACTGTTTGGCTTTGGAAGCTGTTTTGCCCTGTATCAACTTGTGCACTATGCCGTTTCATGGGAAATTTTTTCCGCTGTTTTTTTTCTGATATGCCTATCCATGATGCGATTTTTAGGGCAAAACGTTCTTCCCTTACTTGGAAGGATGCAAATTGTTAGGACATTTAGCGGCAATGAGGGCTTTGTCATAGCCATTTATGGATTTTTTGTGTCTTCATCCAGAGGATTTGTTCCCCAAACGATGAGGTCATTGGCAAAGTATGACGATTGGGAGCACGCTCTAAGGGTACTATCTCTGAGCGGACTAGCGTTGTTTTTTCTAATTTTATTCTTTTTGCACGATCGAAGCGAAGTCGAACCACTTCAGCTCTCGCTGAAAAAAAAGGTGCAATGCAAGCAATTGCCCTTCGTTTCCAAAGGACAATTACTTAAAACATCAGTTTTTTGGTGCATAGCATCGGCTTTGTGCATGAATGAGTTTATTGGGACGGGAACGGCGATCCATATCGTGGATATTTTTCGCGAACGGGGAATTTCTGAAAATATTGCCCTTGGTAGCTACGTGCCTCTCAGTATTGCTACGGTTATTGCAGGCTTTTTCTTCGGCAAGCTCATGGATCTTGGCAAAATTAAAGCTAGTATTTTACTCATGTTTTTGGCCCAATTTTTTGGTCTCCTGGGTTTGGACTTTTCCCAAAACTATGGATGTGTCATGCTATATGCTCTATCAATGGGGGCAACTTGGGGAGCTCACAGAGTGCTATTGGTTGCCGCATGGTCAAAAATTTTTGGCCAAGAACACATTGGTGAAATCTACGGCATAGTTTATTTTTTATCAACAGTTGCGGGCGCGATCAGCGTTCCATTGATGAGCTTATTTAGGCACCAATTTGGTTCTTACTTTCCCTTGATATACATCTTACAGCTCATAATAATTTTCTGCACAATTTTATGCATGAAAAAATTTCCAGCTTAGCTAAGCAGGCCAATTGTGTTAAAAATTTTTAATCTTAAAATAATCATTGACACTTAATTGTTAAATTTTTATCAATGCCAGCTCAGCTTTGGCTGGAAATTTATACGAATAATTAAAAAAGGAATATTATTATATGTGGAACGTAACACCAAGAAGGTTTTCCGGTGGAACTCCTCCAAACGCTGGAGGAGTTC
>JAIRON010000056.1 GCA_031257495.1 Puniceicoccales bacterium | reverse complement strand
TAGCCATATTCACCACATCGGCAGCAATCAGCGACCGGAGCAAAGGAAGTGGCAAAATCATCGGCCCATTCACCGGATTAGACAAAAACATCTTCCAATTAGACCGTTGGCTCAAAAACCTAAGCCCCACAGGCCATGAAAATTAGCAACCAATCTCCAGAGCACACGTTAAAATGAAAGATGGATAAATTACCTCAAATGCGGAGCAAAAATTAATTAACACTTTTAAAATTGTGCGAAACTTGAAATAAAAACCAAAAAACAATATTCTAAGAGATCCCAAAAGATATGAGAGGTATTAAAACTAGTTTCATTGTTTTTGAATACAGGAGCATTGGGATGATTCGTGCGGAGAGAGAGGGATTCGAACCCACGGTACCGTTGCCGGCACTTCGGTTTTCAAGACCGACGCAATAAACCACTCTGCCATCTCTCCGAATTGCGCAATTTATCAAGCTTTTAAAGCAAAAGTCCAGTGAAATTTTTTAGAGATCGGCCATATTTTACCCATTAAATGGTTGCTATTTTTTAAAGATCGGCAATTAGTGTTTTGTTGTGACAGTGCGACTGTTTGGTACAGATGGTATGCGGGGGTTGTTTGGTCAGTACCCCGTAGTGCCCGATTTTTTTTCGCGCCTGGCAAGGGCAACGGAAGCATTTTTTTCGCAGCAATTGGGAAAAACCCTCCTAAAAATTGCCATTGGCTGTGATACGCGCAGCAGTGGCGAAGCTCTGATGCAGGGCTTGATTTCCGGTTTTTCGGATAAAGTGAAAGTGTTTCACTGTGGAATTTTGCCAACGCCGGCGATAGCTTACATTTCCCGTAAGCTGGAGTGCGACTGTGGTTTTGCCGTGACAGCATCCCATAATCCCTATTTCGATAATGGGGTAAAAATTTTTAATGAAAAAGGAGAAAAGTTATCCCCATATTGGGAATTAGCTATCGAAAATTTAGCACAAAATTTAGCTGAAAAGGAAGAAAATACCTCCATTGCCGAAATTGTTAATTATGCTGCCGAAGCCAGGGAAAAATTCTGTGCCTTGTTTGAAAACATTGGGCTGAATTTTAGCAGACGCGTGGTCTTGGATACGGCAAATGGTGCGGGAACAGTCACCAGCCCATCGATTTTGCGAAAAATTTGTCCCAACCTCATAGTTATCGGCGATAGGCCCGATGGAAAAAACATCAATGTGGGCTGCGGTTCCGAAAATATCACCACCCTATGCAAAGCCGTAAAAGATCACGGGGCGGCTGTGGGCATTGCCCACGATGGCGATGGCGATCGGCTTGCCGTGGTCGATGAAAGTGGTGAGTCCGTGGATGGCGATCAAATCCTAGGCATAATCGCAAAATACTTGTTCGCTAAAAATCGGCTCAAGAATAACCTGATCGTCGCCACGGAACAAAGCAACTCTGGGTTGGATGGTAGCTTGGGCAAGTTTGGCATCAGGGTCGTACGCAGCGAGGTGGGTGACAGGAATGTCTACCATACCATGCTCGAAAACGACGCTTCCATGGGAGGAGAAGAGTCGGGACACATAATTTTACGGGAATTTTCAAATACGGGCGATGCAATTTCAGCGGCGGTGCTACTGTTGAAAATTATGGCGGAAAGCGAGCTGCCTCTGTCAGTGCTTAAAACTGACATCGCGTTGCTACCAAAAAAGTTACGCAACATCCGAGTCGAACAAAAAGTTCCGCTCAGTGAGGTGTCCGGGTTTGGGGAATTGTTAGACTTTCTCCAAAAATCCGAGCCGGATTATGGGCGTGTGTTCGTGCGCTACTCCGGCACGGAAAACAAATTGCGGGTGCTCGTTGAAGCACGGAGTGAACCGGCCGTCGATAAAATTTTGACATGCGTGTGTGAATTTTTAGAAAATAGATTCATAACGAAAATTCAGTCATGAAAGAAGAAATTGACATAGATCCCCTATTGGAACGTGTAAAAACCGTCAGCTCGGATGGGGATTTTAAGTATGCAGAATTTCTTTATCGGGAAATTTTGAAAAAATATCCCGAAAATTTGGATGTACGCAGTGAATTACACAGGTCGCGGAGGCAAATGCATATCAATGCCAGGACCATAGATGCGCTCCTCAAGCAGATGTTTATTCTACTGAAAATAAAATACTTACGCCAAAGGCATGCCCCAGGGTGGAAGGTGCTGGATGAAATAGAAGGATTTCTTGACGGCAGTCCTTCTTCGATTCTTGGATATAGAATTTTATCGAAGGTGGCCTTTAGCGAAAGGTTGTATAACGTAGCCGAGTTTGCAATTCGCGCTATCCCTCAGGAAAGGCGGTCGCGGTCGGATTGGCTGCGATTGGCAAATTCCCTGTTCGAAGAAAAAAAATTCGATGAAGCGGTAAGCGTTGCCAATTCCATGCTGGAAAATGATCCAGACGATGAGGAGGCTAAGGATATCGTTTGGCGATCCTCGGTGGACAAGTCAATAAACAAAAATGTTAATTTGGTGATGGTCGATGGCTGTGGTTCCTTTGTTCCGCCAAAGGTAAATTCTTCGGAAATTGTGGCGTCGAATCCGAAAAAGGAGGGCGAAAATAGGGCAAAAAGTGGGAATGGAAAAGGCAAAGCCAGAGAGGAGCTCTTCAAGTAAGATCGTTATTGGCTTATGCACCTATCACCGCAATGAACTGCTCGATGGTGCCCTAGAAAGCCTGTCTCGCATCGAGTTGCCCAGTGAAGTTGGCGTTGAATTTGTTTTGGTCGACAACGATGAAAATGGCGGCGCACGGCCAGTATTTGAGGATTATACTGATAAGCTTCCTTTTAAAAGTTACTATTTCATCGAGCCAAACCAGGGCTTGGTTTGCGCCCGCAATCGTGTCCTCGATGAAGCTCTCAAGCTGGGTGCAACGGAGATTGCATTTTTTGACGACGATGAAATCGTTACACCTGATTGGTTAAAAGCTCTTTGGGATGTTTACTCCAAATCTTCTGTTTTTGGATGTGGCGGTCAAGTATATCGACTCCTTCCCATCAAACATGATCCTCTTTTGGAAAAATTTTGGCCTAATTATACCCAAAATGAGAAATTAATGTCAACAAACAATTGCCTTTTTTCAGCGGATCTTGTAAAGCCGGATGGCTTTGCACTGCGTTTTGATCCATTTTTGAATCAAGTTGGCGGAGAAGACAGCAAGCTTGTTCTGGAAGCGCTTGAACGGGGAGCAATTTTTGGATTTGCAAAAGATGCCGTAGTGGTGGAACGTTTTACGGAGCAACGCGCTACTTTTTCATATTTACTCAAGCGTTTCTTTGGTTGTGGCGGGTTTGCGCTGATAGTGATGCCAAAGTTGGGCAAGTCTCGCGTTTGTTACGTGCTAAAGTCCATATTTTCCTGCCTGTGGAGGACTGCTTTCATTCCCATTTCTCTGTGCTGCGGTAGGTTTCAGTTTTGGAAAAATTTAACGAAATTAATGAAATCATTAGGAACAGTGGCGGGCTGTTTTGGATTTATTTATAAGTACTACAAGCCCTACGATCACAAGATCAACAAATAGTTAAATTTGATGAATTTCAGCATTGTTTACCATTTTCAAGGAGGAAGCTAAAGTATTATTGTATCATCTTGTTCTGCGATTGGTTAGTCAATAGAAATAAGCCAATTTTCGCCAACCGCGAAAATTTCGTGACCAAATATGGGGAGTAAAAATCTGGAGATACCATCAAAATCAAAGAGTGACACCAGAAAAAAATTGCCGTCGTTGTAAATCAGTGGTGATAAAATTCGTCACTGAGAAGTTTCTCCTACTCACCTGCCTCAACTTTTTCACACCTGAACCTGTGTAAAAATATTTTTGCTCCATGCGTTGCAAATGCTCTCCTCATTACAGCGCCAATTCCCGCGAATTATTGTCTTTCGTTACAAGGACAACTTTTTGTTGGCAAGCTTAAAAACACTTTCCATAGTAAATGCTACCCCCGCCTTGGTATGTCTGCCAAGGGGATTTCAGTTGAGCGTCCCCGGAGTAAATCTTAGAAAGTCCACAAACGAAATGTCTATCTTATAGCAAAGTCATAGCTTTTTGTGGAGTTCTGATCTTTCAGCTCAAAGTGCCACCATTCGTTGGCGTAAGGCTTAAACCCACATCGCAGCATAACATTCTTCAAAATCTGTCTGTTTTTTCGACATTCTTCGCTGATACAATCCGCATCTGCCCAGGAAGCTTCGTGGAGAAAATCGAAGCCGACACCCATGTCCACAGTGCCATCGTCGACAAAATTCACCATGTCTCCATTGAGTAGTCTGCGTTCTTTTACAGTAACCGGATTGAGTAACTTGTGCCCCTGCTTTATTATGGTGAGATCAACGGCATAACCACTACAGTGCACTGACCTGGTTGAAATGTATCCCTTGAAAAGATCCGCTTTCTCCTTTGTCGGATAATACTTCTCTTTGGTGGAAAAATCTCCGTTTTTTGCCCAGCGAACAAAGTGATCGACGGCACGTTGAGGTCGATAGCCGTCATACACCACCAGGGAATAGCCCTTCTTCAGGAAAATCTTCTGAGCTTTTTTAAGCCCCTCAGCGGTTTTTCTCTTCACTATAATCTTTGGAGCCTCATATCCATCAACAACGTTACCGACAAAATTTTCATTTGTGGCATATCTAACACTCTGGATTATTGACGGGCAAACATCGCTAAGATACACAAAATCATCGGGTAATTCTGTGGCTACTGCAGTGATAGCGGAAGCTAGTAATAAGGCCATAGAAAAAAATAAACCTAAAACGCTTAAGTGCAATTAAGCATGGCAAAATACATGGTAAAAGCAAATAAAATGCGTAAATTTTTATAGAAAATTAAGGTGTAAGTTTTACAAGCAAAATTTTCTTGAAAATTTGTACGATAGGCTCAAAACGGCAATTTTGCCCATGAAAAAAATAGTAAATTTAGTTTGTTTTTTGCCTTGATTTTTTCATCGGTTTGTGGAAACGAAACTACCACCGCCAACGGGGATAAAAGTTGCTCAAAGGCCACGGTGCCAAAGATTGGGATATGAGTAAAAAAATATGCGCTCCTGAATGCGTTTTACCCTGACAACGAAAACTGTATCTTCTATTGCGATGATTATTTGGCTGTGGATGGACATGCGTACGCCTTTAGCTTGCGTATGAGTTTGACGGTTTTTGGATACACGCTTTATGGCGGTGGGCAATATGTCTTGTTTCGCCATTATCTGCGCCGTACCAATTTATATTAATCTGCGTTTTTCCATGAAACACTTTTCATCAGTACCTCCTGTGCCTATTTCATTTTTGGCATACCTGTATCTTTCATCTAAAAAATAATTCCTCTGTGCACGGCAATTTTTCTAATATGCAGCGCTGCAAAAGTATAGGTTTTACTTTTGTATTACAATTGACTTTTTTTGGAATTTTCGTAAGGAGACAGCATTGCTATGGACAACCGCTTAACGAAGCATAAACCCGGTTCAATTCAGGAATTATGGACAATTGCCTGGCCGTTGATCATTGCTTCAGGAGCGAACATGCTCATGGTAGTGGCGGACCGGGTAGTGGTGGCAAAGTACTCCAACGCTGCATTTCAGGCCATGTCCGGTACCATATCTTGGTGGTATACAATTTACTTTACGGCGCTCAACATTGCCCTCGTTGCCGATGTTTTCGTTGGCCGGTTCAACGGCAGCAAGGAGTATGGGCAGATCGGCTCCGCCATATGGCAAATGCTCTGGTTCGCACTGGCTCTTTTCCCTGTGATGATCGGGATTTCGATCTGGGTTTCGCCCCACTTGCTGGCCGAGCATTTGCGAAAGCTGGGCCTACCCTACATGCGTATCTTGTTCGTAGCAATCCCCATTCCCATCGCTGCCATGGGGGCTTTGGGCTCATTTTTTACGGGCCGGGGAAAGACGAAGATAATTCTCCTCACATCAATTGTGTGCAATGTGGTCAACATAATATTGGACATTGCCCTCGTTTTTGGATTTGGGCCCTTCCCCGAACTGGGGCTGATCGGAGCAGGGATTTCAACGGTTAGTGCGCAAACCATTGAACTGTTGCTGTTTGCTTTGCTGGTCTTTCGCAAAAAAAATGATAAAGTATACAAAGTTTTTAATTTTCGCTTTGATGCAAAATTGTTTCTCGAAAGCCTGAAAATTGGCTTACCAAATGCCATCGATTGCTTCATTGGTGGAGCACTTTGGGCCTTCATCATTCAAACGGCGGCAATTAATGCCAGTGGCGAGCATTTTACGATTCTGTTTATGAGCCAAACCTGCTATTTAGCTACATACTTCATGATCGAAGGCGTTGGCCAAGGCGTGGGAATCATTGCTTCCAATGGCTACGGTGCCAAAGATTGGGATGTGATAAAAAAAAATATGCGCGCCTGGATGCGCCTGGCTTTGATAACGGGAATCATATCTTTCATTGTGATGGTTATTTGGCCGAATCCGCTAATTTGTATCATCAGCCCAACGGACATAAGCATCTCCGGAGCCCTCGTACGGCAGACATTGTTTACCATGTGGCTTTGGCTTTGGATGGACATATACGCCTTTAATTTGCGCATGAGTTTGACAGCCTTTGGGGACACGCGCTTTACGATGGTGGTCAATCCGCTTTGTTTCGCCATCATCTGTGCCATACCAAGTTACGTTGGCTTGCACTTTTTTCGCGATATCCTTTGCATCGGCTATTCCGGGGCCTGCGCAACCCTAGCCTTTGCCCTCATTTGCTTCTTTCGTCTAAAAAAGAGATTACTGCAAGTGCAACGACATCCATGATAGAAAATCGGCTCCAGTACTAAAACTCTTTGACTTTAAACAAAAATTGGGATAAATTTTGTTTCTATTGCAAATTTAAGCACATCCTTTGAGGGAGAAAATAAACATGTTGCCACAGATGTCTTTCACATTTGAAAGGGGGATATGTTGTGGCAACATGCACCCGCATTACCCTAACTAAGTAGCGCATCGTGCAGTGAAGGAAAGTGAAGGAAATTAGCAAAGTTTGCCTCAACCTCAATGCCATTATCTAACTCCTCTGAAGAGTCCGAAATCTCCGGGCTACTGTCAGAGGAAAAGTGAAGATTACTATTAGCGGCCGTTTCTGTGGCTGGTCTCTCCACAGATTCATTAAGTCCTTGTTGCCGAACGTTGGTACTTTCTGTTATGAGGAAAGGTCTTTCGCGCTGAACCAAAGCTATTGCTCCTATGACACTACCTATCGTACAAATAATCGAATTTAAGCCCAGAGCCCTACCCGCAAAAGAAAACTGTAATCCAGTTACAAAACCTATAACAGCACCTTTCAAAGCGCGCTTACCTGAAGTTTCGCCTCCATTCCGGATATATCTTTCCGCCAACAACCTGCCTAAAAAGCCAAGGGAGCCCCTTCCTTCAGCCATATCTTGAATTTCCCTATTATCTGCGTTAGTGGTGGCATAACCTAAAATACCCCCAGCAATCCCGCCTGCTACGAAATCTCTTGCCGTGCGTGCCAAAGCAATGCTCACACTTCCTACCGTGCTTACCAAAGCAGCACCCATTTGCCATAAAGTTGAACTAATCATTTTACTTCCATAAAGTAAAATTTGTATGTCTCTTTTCGAGAAGAATTATACGCTAATACCAAGGTTATTTTTGTTTTTTCAAGCAAATTTTACAGATAAAGTTTTTTTATTACAAAGTTTTAAAAGAAAGGTACGAAAATAGCAAAAAATATGTAAAGAATAAGGAATAGTTCTCCAGGCAAAGGAGAATGTGAGATATGGTAACTCAAGTATGCTGGATGTGTTGTTACACATAAAGAAGGGAACAAAT
>JAIRON010000053.1 GCA_031257495.1 Puniceicoccales bacterium | reverse complement strand
AAAGTGAAAAATTGGGTTGTTATCGGTGTTATGGGGCCATTTTTGGTTCAAGTTCAAAATTGGAAAAGTGACAAAGAATACAAATCCATACATTTCGCAGTGGAAGAACTTTATTTTTTTCAAAATTTTTCCCGAGCTTATTCAACCTGCATTTTTCTTAAATCCACTTTATCTACGGCATCCATGGACAAAGGTTGAGGTCAATTTTCAATATATTTTTGGCTAATTATCAAATGAAGTCAGAGTAGTATGAGCAGCAATATAGAAAGGAAATTAGATGATCCAGAGTTTCATTCTTTGGTCAGCAAAGGTTCAGGGAAATGGAGTAAAATTATTAAACCCGGATTACCAAAGGGTGGCGACGTTTTGGGGGTTCTATCCACCGCCGAAAAAGTTACAAGCATCGCACTTTCGAGTAGAAAAGCAAGTATAGTTTTAACACCGGAAGGTGATGTTTCTTTTGCCTTGCCAATCAATATATTGGGGGCCCTTGTTACTTGTGCTAAGCTGAAAGGTATTAATACTAAAAAAGTGGCTGATGCTCTAGGAGAAGTGAAATTCCAAACGAATAAAAAAGATTTTAAAAAAGATTCAAAATTTGAAGCTATTTATAAAGGTCTCCTCGCAGCATTTTTCAGGACCAGGCTTGTAAAAAATACAGAAAAAGAGCTTGAATTGTATCTTGGAAATTTTTTCAAACCTTCTCTGGACTATGACTTCCCTCCTCCGGAAGGATTGAATCAGGAACCCATACCAATTGACGATACAGCAGCTGAACAAATCGATAGAGAGCAACCCATCACCGAACAAGATCAACGGGAAGAACCTGGATTGGAATCTGACTTTGCCTCGCAAGTGGATCTGAAGGAAGTCTTGGAAAGAGATTCATTTGGTGATCTTTGCATAAGAAGAGCCACCAAAGTGACAAGTTTAGTTTGGGTCATTTACCTTTTTCTGCTTGTCCGAGGCATATATTCACGCTTCATTTGCAACTGAAAGCTTACACAAAAAAGACCTATTTTGTGCCTTTGTGGTAATAGTTCTACGGCTCGTGTTGCCGTGCACTTCGATGGTGATGTAAATTTTTTCCAAATCCTCGGGACATCCGCAAAAATGTTCCACCCATTCTACAGCGCAGCAAAACGGTTCCTCAAGTATATCGTCCAAGTTTAGGGAGTCCCAACTTAGGGATTTTTCACGAAAAGCATCAATGTGGAAAAGTTTATAACGGGAACCGGTATAAACGCTCATTAAGTTAAAGGAAGGGCTACTTATTTCTCGTTCTACGCCAAAACCCTTTGCCAGGCCTTTGATAAATGTCGTTTTACCTGCTCCAAGGGCTCCGGAGAGAAGTATGATAACGTTCCCTGGGCAGTTTTCCGCGAATAACTGCCCATAGTGCTGCGTTTCAGTCCAGTTTTCACTGATCAAAGTCAACTCGTGCATGACTACATTTGCGGTTGAAATAACATAATTAGTATTAGGGAATTACAATTAAAGGCACCATGAACAACAATGGGAATCCAAATGTTTCCAAAGCGATCATAACTTTTCGCCAACAAAATGCTAAAAACACACAATGGTAATAGGGATATTGCACTAAAATGTAAAGTCGCAAAAATTACACCGGTTAGGATCGCAGCAGCTCCACGCTTTAACTCTCTCCTAAATGCTCGGTACAACCCTCCCCTAAAAACTAATTCCTCCATAATGGGAGCTAAAATGACCACCATCACTGAAAATAAAAATTTTGGCAAAAACCCACTGAGATTGGTGAACAACACAACGGGCCCTTGCTCATTTATTGGAATTTTTAATCCACATTTATTCAGGAACAGCAAAAACGCAAGCCACAGACATGATGTCAGCAAAACGATCGGTAAGGCCGTGCCAAAGCAACTTAAACCCTCTCGTAAGACAAAGGTCCACGATTGGTTTATTTTTTTAAGGTGTAACTTTTTGTAAATGAAAATGATAAACCCCAATAGAGCGAGGTGAGATATCCCCCCTGTAACCAGATCGAGATTGGCATTACTCAAATTAAAATTTAATGGTAACGCTTTGAGCAGCGTCCCCAGTAAAGTTGGCAATAAAAATGTGATGGCTAAAAATGTGAAAAACGCACCAAACAGTTGCTTTTTTGTGATGTTTAACGCATCAACACCCACGCATTCAATATTTCCCGAATTAAATCTCCTTGCGATGCTGACCGCGCACAACACGAAGCAAGCGACACAATAAATTACGGCATAATTCATTGGCTACACCTCTCTCAAAAAGCGGCCAATTCTACGGAGAACTTCCTCACGGCCAAACACGCACAACATGGCATATAGTCCAGGACCAACACTGCGGCCTGACAAAGCCAATCTGAGCGAATGTATGTACTCACCGGGTGTAGTTTTGTATTTTTCGCAGAGTAAATGGATATACTCTTCCAAAGATTTTTCGCTAAATTCGTTCACCGATGGCAAATTTTTTATAAACTCATCCAAACGGGTGCCTATGTTGCATTTTTTTCTAAGTTTTTCAATATCCTTTCGGTCATAGTCAAAGGCTGCGGTGAAGAAGTATTTCACGAACTCGGGCACTTCCCGTAGGGATGACAACTTTTCTTGGCAAATGCGTAAAACGTCCATCGCATAAGCTTCCCCATTGGTAAGGAAATTCACTCCAAAGTCGTTCAAAATTTTGGTCGCACGTTCATAAAAATCGTTAAATGGAAGAGCACGAACATACTCCGCGTTCATGTGAGACATCTTTTTTTCGTCAAAGCGGGCGTTATTTTTGTTCACGTTGCATATGTCAAAGAGAGTTATGATTTCATCAATGGGCAAAATTTCCCGATCATATTTCGGCGACCACCCGAGCAAACACAGATAATTTCTCACCGCATCGGAGATAAAATATTGTTTGGCATAGTTTTCCACCAAGGCACCGCTGTCCCGCTTACTCATCTTGCCGCTGCCTTGCGACTTTAAAATTAGCGGAATGTGGGCAAAAACTGGCTCCAAAGAACCAAACGCATGGAATAACTCCACATGTTTACTCGTATTTGAAAGATGATCTTCGCCGCGAATTACATGGGTAATCCCCATGGCGATGTCGTCGACAACGTTAACAAAGTGAAAGACCGGGGTTCCATTGGAGCGAAAAATCACGAAATCTTTCTCTTCTTTGCGCACGACGTCGCCGTGTATGGCATCGTGTATTACCTGCGGTTCACCGGATATTTTAAAAAATACCGCTCCTTCCTTGTCATAGGCTCGACCATTTTTACGCAAAATCTCCAGGTACTCGCGGTAGACACCGTCCCGCTTACTTTGAAAATACGGTCCACGGGAACCTCCGACTTCCGGGCCTTCGTCCCAGTTTAATCCCAGCCAACGCAAACCATCGAAGATCACCTGCAAAAATTCATCGGAGTCGCGCTCGTGATCGGTATCTTCGATGCGCAGGACAAATGTTCCTCCCGTATGACGGGCATATAACCAATTGAACAGCGCCGTACGGGCACTCCCTATGTGGAAAAAACCAGTGGGACTCGGCGCAAACCTGACACGGACACCGCTGCTCATCAATCCCTCACAGTGACACCTATTTCTTTGCGTCGGCTAAGCGCTTTTCCTTGATTTGCATGGCACTTTTACCTATGCGATTGCGCATATAATAGAGCTTTGCACGCATTGGTACACTTTCGTGCTCAACTTCAATTTTTGCAATGAAAGGAGAATTCACATTGAAAATGCGCTCCACACCCTCTCCCGCAGAAACACGGCGAACGGTAAAAGTTTCGCTTATGCCGGAACCGTGGCGAGCTATAACAATCCCAGAAAATAGCTGAATTCTTTCCTTGTCACCCTCACGAACAATTGTATGCACAGCAACCATATCACCCACCTTGAACACATGGCGATCGGCTTTTAACTGATCTTTGGAAACTAATTCTATAATCTCTTGACTCATTTTTTTAAATTCCTCTTTAACAAAAGATCCGGCCGCCTTTGCCTGGTGCGCTCGATCCTCTGTTCACAACGCCAAGACGCGATATCGGCATGGTTACCCGAAAGTAAAACGTCGGGGACGGCCATATTCATAAATATGGAGGGACGGGTATACTGGGGAAAACTTAACAGGCCGTCACTGAAGCTATCTTGGTCGAGGGACATTTCGCTGCCAAGTACCCCTGGAATATAGCGCGACACAGCGTCCATGAGGACGGCAGAAGCCAACGTTCCATTTGTCAGTATATAATCACCTATGGAAATCTCACGATCGACGATGCGATCCCTTACCCGCTGATCCACTCCTTCGTAATGCCCAGATAGTAAAATCAAATTGCTTTCCCTTGCCAATTCACGGGCAATGTCGGACGTCAACAACTCCCCATCGGGGCACAAGTAAACCACCTTTGAACCCTGTTTCCTAAGCTCATTTATTGCTGCAAATATGGGCTCCGGACGCATAACCATCCCTGCTCCTCCTCCAAAAGGCGCATCGTCCGTTATGTGGTGTTTATCTTCGGCCCACTCTCGAATATTGTGAAGCCTGATATCTATTAAACCATTAGCTATCGCCCGACTCAACATACTCGCCGCCACAAAGCCGCGAAGCATCTCGGGGAACAGCGATAGGCAGTCAAACTGTAAAATTGCGCCCATTGGTTCATTTTTGAGAGAAAGCTATCCGTGCTTTTTTTATGAAGGAACGCACCGTATCCGTAGGTTTGGCTCCAACGCCAAGCCAATAATTTACGCGATCGAGGGTGATGGTAAATCCGCTGGTGTTACCCCGCGCTTGGGGATCATAATTCCCCAATGCCTCGACGTATCTTCCATCCCGACGACTGGCATTTTCAGCAACAACGATTTTGTATACCGGACGATTGCGATTTCCACGCCTCTGTAATCTAATTTTTAGTGCCATGACTCAATGTATAATGAATGCAGCAAAGAAGAATAGTTGACCTTGTCAAGCGTGTATTGCGAAAATTACAGCGCAAATATTAACCTAAATTTTCTCCAAATTGAAAATAATCTCGCATTTTCTGGGCATGTTCCCAGGATCCTGAAAGGAGAAATTTAAATGGATTCGATGATTAATTTAACACCCAGAGCACAACAGATATTAGTTTTAGCAAAGCAGGAAGCGGAACATTTTAATCACCAGTTCATCGGCACGGAACATATCCTATGTGCACTTCTCAAGCTTCAACAGTGCATCGCCGTAAGTGTGCTGCGCTCAATGAATATCGACATTGGACAGATTCAAGCCAGATTGGAAAAGCAACTTTCAAGCACAAGCGCCAAGGAGCGTAAAGATGGCAAAAATTCTGGTTCGATCGAATTGACACCTCGGGTGCAAAAGATGCTCCTATTTGCGGCAAAGGAAGCCGGCATGCTGCAACATCCATATGTGGGCACGGAGCACATATTACTCGGACTTTTACACGAGGAAGACAGCGTTGCTGCCCAAGTCTTGATAGACTGCGGAATTAATATTGCAAACTGCAGACAGGCTCTCCTGGCCGCACTCGATCCAAATTTTAGCGACGACGAGGATGAGGATGAAGAAGACAATGGATCGGACATCGAATCGAAAAAAAATACTAAGCAAAGGGGAGACGTTAAAACACCGGCACTGCGAGCTTTTGGCAGAGATTTAACCGCCGTGGCACGGGACGGAGGACTGGATCCAATCATAGGGCGTGATAGGGAGATCGAACGGGTGATACAAATACTTTGCCGGCGAACAAAAAATAATCCCGCCCTGATCGGAGAAGCCGGTGTTGGGAAAACAGCCATCGTTGAAGGTTTGGCACAAGCAATCGCCGATGGTATGGTCCCACCACCACTCATGAATAAGCGGGTAATTGCCCTCGACATGGCCCTTATGCTAGCTGGAACAAAGTATCGCGGCCAATTTGAAGAGCGCCTTAAGGCTGTCATGGATGATATTGCTCGGGCAAAAAACATAATCCTTTTCCTCGATGAACTGCACACAATCGTAGGCACTGGTTCGTCGGAGGGTTCCATGGATGCCTCAAACATTCTGAAGCCTGCCCTTTCTCGCGGTGAAATACAGTGCATCGGCGCAACAACTTTCGACGAATACCGCAAGCACATCGAACGCGATAGTGCTTTGGAACGTCGCTTCCAACCGGTTAAAGTTGAGCCACCGTCCATCGATGAAACCATTCAAATTTTAAACGGTATTAAAAAAAATTACGAAAAATACCACAATGTCACCTACACGGAAGAAGCCATCGAATCTGCCGTAAAGCTGTCGGCAAGGTATATACAGGACCGCTTTTTGCCGGACAAGGCGATAGACCTCCTCGATGAGGCCGGCGCACGCACCCGTCTGAATGGAATGGTTCGTCCACCCAAGTTAGATAAGCTAAATAAGCAAATCGCCGATATTGAAAAAAATAAAGAACAGGCAATAATGGAACAACGCTTCGAAGAAGCAGCTAAGTTGCGCGATGAGGAAAGAAACCTAACAAACGATCGCGAGGCATTGTTGAAGAAATGGCAAACGAATTCCAAGGACAAAACTGCGCTAGTGAACGAAAGTTCAATTTTGGAAGTAATTTCCAGCTGGACTGGCATACCCCTGGCCCGCCTGGAAAGAAAGGAATCGGAAAAATTGCTCTACCTGGGCGAAGCTTTGCAAAAAAGTGTAATTGGACAGGATGATGCGGTAGATTCCGTAGCTCGCGCAATTAGACGATCCCGCGCTGACTTGAAAGATCCGAACAAGCCCATTGGATCCTTTATGTTTCTCGGCCCGACGGGCGTGGGAAAAACTCTTCTCGCCAAGGTGCTTGCCGAACAAATTTTTGGCAATAAAGAAGCGATCGTGCAGATCGATATGTCGGAATATATGGAAAAGCACACGGTTTCCCGCATTGTTGGTTCCCCTCCCGGCTACGTTGGCCACGATGAAGGTGGACAGTTAACGGAGATCATACGAAGAAAGCCGTATGCCGTCGTGTTGTTCGATGAAATTGAAAAAGCACATCCGGATGTGGTTCAAATTCTTCTACAAGTTCTAGAAGACGGGTGCTTGACCGATAGTCTCGGCCGCAAGGTTGATTTTAAGAACACTATCCTCATTATGACAAGCAATGTTGGTGCGGAAATCATGCAGAAGGACATGGTACTCGGCTTTGGCGGCGGCGACAATTGGAAACAAAACTTTGACAAGATCAAGGAACAGATAATCGATGAAGCTAAAAAGTCCTTTAAGCCGGAGTTTATAAACCGCTTGACGGAAATGATTGTGTTCAAGCAACTCGATCACGATGCGCTAAAAAAGATAACCGACATCGAACTTAAGAAGATAGCAAAGCGCATAGGTGAGCGCGGAATAACATTAAAGTTTAGTGACAAAGCCAAGGAATTTTTGATAAAGAAAGGGTATGACAAAAAGTTTGGTGCCCGTCCCCTGAAGCGTGCACTGGAAAAATATGTCGAGGATCCATTGGCTGACTCAATACTAAAAAATGAATTGCCGGAAGATTCCATCGTGTCAGTGACCGCAAACGATGAAATCAAGGATGCCCTCATATTCAGAACGCAAAATAAAGTTGAAAAATCCAAACTAGAAAATTAACAACTTTGTTGTTGAAAAACTAAGCAGTTTACCAAGACAGAAATAGACAAAAAGAATAAAAAATTCAACCTTACGCATCGTTTTCTGCGGTAACTACAGTAAAAAGTGCAAATATAATTGTTGATAAATTTAACAAAATGCGCTGCTGAGCCAAAATAAACTTGCTTTTAAGCATTAGTTACGTTATAATCAGCCTCCCTTTCTGAATAAGGGATAAAACATGAGAGGTACGAAATGAGCGTTGAGGGTTTTTTAGTCGAGGATCAAGCTGCGGCTCGAGATTCTCAAGAAACAACAACAAAAGCGAAATTTGGCGAGCGTGACCTAACTGTTAGCGATGCTGCAAAGCCGCCTTTGCCGGAGCAGCCACGGATATCGCCAGATTTGGAACTAACAAGCCACACATCCGTAGTTGAATCTGATGAAGCGAGGAATACACCCGACGTTGCATCGACACAATCAAGGCAGCCGGTACAACCGCCCCCCAAAGTGGTAGTATACACTCCGGGGCATGGTTTCCATGAGCAGCGTATGGAAAGCCGACTTGCTCCTGATTTTCCCGGAGATCGAGACCCAAGTAGATACATCTCTCCACGGTGTTACCGAAGGCATTTAAATACTGAATTGTCAAGAATGGGCGCCCCTTTTATTCTCGGCGAACCATTTTTTGAAGGTAGCTCAGGGGTCATGTGGCGTGAGGGCGAAGCTAAAATTTCGCTTACTCAAGAACATTTGACACATTCTGAAAATTTTCGTTTGAGTTGCTACCCTTCGAGCAGAGTAGTTAGCCCCGAAGGATCCGGAGAACAGTTAGCTTTATTCTGTGAAGTAGAGACATTATGGCCAGGGGCGCAATTTGGAGAATTTATTTTTAAAGCGGCACCCAAAAGTAGATACGAGCAAATTTCTGAAGAAGAGAGGCGGTTGCTAAAACACATCGTTGCTCAAACAAAAATTTTAAAAAATGAATTGGCTGGGCTTGAAAGGATCCCCAATCCAACCCCAGAAGTAAGGGAGCGAATCAATTCATTACAAAATGGCTTAGCAGCCATTGATCTTTCAGTACGCGGCCATGAATGGCGATGCGCCGGTCGGCTTCAGGAAATTATACTAACGGCGTGCGGAGGAATTGACCGGCTAGCGTGCGGATCGGCGGAGGCAAATTCTCCGAATGAAATTGGCAAACGAATCCTAGCTCAATACCGCAATCAACTTTGTCAAAGAGTAAGCGAACCTGTAAGGGGAACATTTTTTCAAAAAACGCACAAAATTGTCGATGAGGCAGGAAGAGAAGGGAGAGAACTAAATTTGCAAGGACTGTCAGGACAGCCTCTAAAAAAGGCACAAGAAGACGTTAATACCCTTATATCAAGCATATGGGCTTTAAATAAGGCAAAAGTTGTTACTAGTTTTACTAATCAGAATAAAATTTCCAAATTTCCATTAAAAGACTTCGTTGAACCGTTTGTGCAGGAGTTAAGATCTTTGCCAGCAGAACTTGGAGCCATTGCAGAAAAGGAATTTGGAGCTCTAAGCAAAGAAGTTCGTGAAGAGCTAGTAGAAACCTTTAAGCAGGCGGAAGTTACCTTCGAAGATTACTGCGCAATTCTTGGGAAAGATGTTGAAGAAACGAGGACGGCTTTTCTCGAAGGCATAGGAAATAGAGAACCAGAAGATGGAGACGAGGATTTTGCCGCTGCTCTGCAACGATGGATCTTAGGGGAAGAAAAGATGTCCTTGGGGAATATCCTTAAAAATTTTTATGGAATTGATTCTTTTTTTGACCTAACATTGAAGCTTGCGCCAGAATTGACAGGCGCATTATCGGTGACGACGAATAGCATGGCCAAGCTATTGTTTCCAGCATATTTATACCACATTGGAGTGCTGGTTCGTAGCAAAGATGTCGTAACAACAGAAGATCCTGGGCCAAACCGAATTAGCCAAGCGCTACTGAGTAAAATTGCAAGCCGAAAAGCAGAAGTAGAATATTGCATACCACCGGAGGTTTTTACCCCACATCCTGCTTACGTGGATGAATTGTATTTTGAAGCCCAGAAGGGAGGGGCCAATTCTTGTGGAATATGTGCGCTAAACCATTTGCTTGGGAAGCCTATCTTTGCCGCAAAAAATTTGAGCGAATCCCAGGCCGTTTATGCATGTTTTACGAATAGAGCCTCTCTAACCTCTGCGATGAAAGATGCTAGTGCCATTTTAAATGAACTAAAAAATTTGCTTCCTGGGCTGAAAGATCAAAAAAAAAGAGAAGCGGTTGAAAAAATGATAAATGAGGCATTGGCTGAAATTGATTCCGCTATCGCCAGTGTCGATGCGTTGGCAGATCAAATTGAAGCGCTGAGAGAAGGCAGGCCAATTGAAAACTACGCCGATCATATGAGAAATATAGATAAATTCTTTAATGTAAGTATCTCCACAATAACCGGTTTTATGCAACCACCACCAATTGAACCTGAGCTTTTAACCAGGGCTAAGAGCTCAGGACAAGCTAAGGGTGCGCTTAAAAAATCTTTTTCACCCGTAAATGGGACAGATACGCCTGTTATTACCCATTCCCTGGAAGCGCAAACGGGAGTAAGGCTGCATGTGGAAGGTATAGAGCAAAAAGAAATAAGGGATGGTGCACCAGAAGATGTTTCCCAAGAGAAAAGAGAACTTTTGGAAGCAATAGCAAGAAATGATTTACCACGAAACACCGATCGAATAATAGTCGGCCAAGAAGGACATTTTGTTTGCATTAGAAAATTATCAACTGGGCAGTGGGTTTTGCTAGATTCTGAGAGAAGTAAGCCGGTTTTTTTACCAGAAAACAGCTTGCCAAAGTTTCTCAGCGATCAGCCTTTTTGTGAAATTATTTATTGCCAATCAGTGGAAGACCAACAAAGGTTAGAAGATTTTGCACTTCGGGCAAATTAGGTTTGTTTTAAGGCGTGGGTTACATGTGCTTTTTTCCGAAAAGCAACGCGGAAACTACGCCCTACTTTGCCTTGTCTTTGTATTCCTCGTAGTACATGTTGACAATTTCTTCCCACTTGCGGGTAAGATCCGAAGGAAAAATCATGCGTAACCTGTGCGCTCTTTCCAAATACTCCTTATTTATTTCGCCTTCACGTACCATGTTCGCCAGCTTTTCACGGGTCCGCTCTCCGGCAGCCGTGACACTCTTATTGAATTCATCTTTTGAAATCTTGGAAAGCCATTCCTGGGCCTTATCCAACCACTGAACTGCCTTATCCAATCCTTCTTTTATAGTCGCTGCCGTCTTCTTGTCTTTGGCGATATTTTGAAAAAGTTCAATAAATTCCTTCATTCGAGACGTTTTATTATACAAACTAATTGCAAATTGTCAATCATATCCATACGCAGTTTAGTATCTAACCATTATTATAAACATAATGTTAAAATTATAAATATTTCTCGACTTTTCCCAATTTGCTCCTATTGACTCCCGCGATGGATATAAAGGATACGTTGAATTTGCCGAAAACAAATCTCCCCATGCGAGCGGATCTGGTAAAAAGGGAGCCAAAGCGAATAGAACTGTGGGCAAAGGAAGGCGTATATAGTAAAATTCAGAAAAAAAACGCCAATGGAAAGGTGTTCGTTTTGCACGATGGGCCGCCATTCACGAACGGTGACGTGCACATTGGGACTGCCCTAAACAAAATTTTAAAGGATATAATTATCAGGCATCGTTCCATGGTTGGGTTTCGCACGCCCTATGTACCCGGTTGGGACTGCCATGGGCTGCCAATCGAACACAAAGTATCGAAGGAACTAAATCAGCAAAATAAAAAGCTCGACCCTCTTTCCCTGAGGCAGGAGTGTGCCAATTTTTCCAGAAGTTACATAAAAAAGCAACGCAAGCAGTTCGAACGACTCGGAATTTTAGCAGATTGGGAACATGAATACTGCACCATGGACCCTGCCTACGAGGAGACCGTGATAAATTTTTTCGCCGATTGTGTGGAGCAGGGACAAATTTATCGAGGAAAAAAGCCCGTTTATTGGTCAATTCCATGTAAAACTGCACTTGCCGAAGCAGAAATAGAGTACAAAAACCATGTTAGCAAGTCCATTTGGGTAAGATTTAAGCTGGGTAGGGATTCAGCAAAAAAGCTTGCCCTCGATGACGACACTTACATGGTAATATGGACCACGACACCGTGGACAATTCCCTCCAACTTGGCCATTGCCGTTCATCCCGATTTCACCTATGCCGCGCTCAGAGTAAGGGATGGGTACTATATCGTGGCCGCAAATCTAGTGGAAAAATTTTCCCAAGAATGCGCACTTCTGTGTGAAGTGACCAAGACTTTCAAGGGCACAGATTTGGAACACCTGTCCACCAAACATCCAATAATTGAACGGGAAAGCAAGGTTGTGCTCGCCTCCTATGTCACAACCGATGCGGGCACGGGCTGCGTCCACATTGCTCCGGGCCATGGCCTCGAAGATTATACCACCGGGTTGGCTTACGGCCTTGACATTTACTCCCCCATAGATGATGAGGGATGCTATGCCAACGATGGGCAAATTCCACAGGAACTAGTCGGCATCAGTGTCCTGGAAGAGTCCCCAGGAAAGTGCATAGCAAACGATAAGGTAATTGAACTATTGGAAAATGTCGATGCTCTGGTGCATAGGTCTGAAATTGTCCACCAATATCCCTACTGCTGGCGATCGAAGACACCGGTGATCTTCAGAGCAATGGCACAATGGTTCATCGCCCTAGATAAAAATAATCTGAGAAAAAGGCTGCTCGACGCCGTTGAAACCGTTTCCTGGGTGCCGGCGTGGGGAGAAAATCGAATCCGCGGCGCAATTGAAACACGCCCCGATTGGTGCATAAGCAGGCAACGAGCCTGGGGCATTCCCTTGCCAGTTTTTTACACCGCTGAAGGAGAACCGCTTCTGGACAGGAACGTCATAGGAGGAATCGCTAAAAAAATTGGCCGTTACGGTTCGGATTTTTGGTTCAAAGCGGATGTTGAAGAAATTTTGTCGGGCATAGATGTCCCCGAATCGTGGGACATCGCCACTATCCACAAGTCCACAGACACACTGGATGTGTGGATTGACTCCGGTAATAGCCACAAGGCCGTGCTCAAAAATAATGCCGACCTGAGCTGGCCCGCTGACTTGTACTTAGAGGGAAGCGATCAGCATCGCGGCTGGTTTCAATCATCTCTGTGTACGAGTGTGATTTCGGAAAGTGGCCGGGCGCCGTTTAAGACGATTTTGACCCATGGCTTCGTTGTTGACGAAAGTAAAAACAAGGTGTCAAAGAGCGCCAACAAGCCACAAACGGCCGACGATTATGTCAGTAAGTTTGGAGCCGACGTTGTTCGCCTGTGGGTTGCATCTGAGGACTTCAAAACGGATATTACCTTGTCGGATACCATATTTGATCACGTCGTTTCCGCCTACAGGACGATCAGAAACACTCTTCGATTTCAGATCGGCAACCTCTACGATTTCGATGTAAAATCTGATAAAATTGAACCAAAAGAAATGACTATCTTGGACAAGTGGATTTTACAAAAAACTCGCCAACTCGTAGGAGAGGCAAACGCTGCCTATACCAGTTTTGACCTGCATAAAGTGTACCAGTTGATCAACCGCTTTTGCTCCGTCGAACTGTCCAGTATTTACCACGATATTCTCAAAGATAGGCTTTATACGCACGCTTTTAACTCCCATGAGCGAAGATCATCCCAGTCGGCCATATTTATAATAGTAAACACTTTGATTGCTGTGCTGTCACCAATTTTAACCTTTACCTGTGACGAAGCTTTGGCATTTTTACTGACGGATTCGGAGTTTTCAGATCGGTACGTGCAACTGCTTGATTGGCCAAATTTCGACTTTTTTGAAAGTTTTGAAACTGAAAAGGGGGAAATTGACCTGATACTAAAGCTTCGCGATGGTGTCAACGAGCAGCTTGAACGTGCGAGACAGAATAAGCTAATTGGCCAGTCCCTAGACGCCAGGATTATCATAACCTGCGGAGATGGCGACAAATACGCCGATGTGTTGAAAAAACACAGTGACATACTCGAGGAAATGTTCATCGTTTCCCAGGTGGAGTTGTATTTCAAATCCGGCAAAACAACAAATGTTACCGTTGAACGTGCCCGTGGAAAAAAATGTCCACGCAGCTGGAAATGGTGTGAGCAATTGTTCGATGCCGGAAACTTCGGAAAAGTTTCAAAGGATAGCTTGGCTGCCCTAAAAGCTAAGTACAGCAATTTAATGTAAAGAAAATTTGCCTATGGATAAAATTGCCCAGAACCATAGCCTGACTGGCAGGCGAACCAAAACTCAGAATAGTATGGCATTCACACTCGAAGATGTTCGCCAAATAATTCGGCAAAAAGCTGAGCAGGCCGAGGTGGAAGAAAAGGATTTGCAGAAAGAAGTTGTCGAAATTAAACACGATATCGTTGCGCCCAAGAGTACCATCCCGCAAAAAATCGGTGCCGCTTCCATAGCAGATATTCTGGGCTTTAATCCAAATATTTCCAAGCAAACGGAAACACGAGACAAGGATCCATCGGAAGTACCAATGAAATATCGGAAATACTACAAACTTTTGCTAAAATTAAAATCCGACGCGAGACAGGGGCTGTCCCGCCTAACGAAGGAGCACCTGTCCCATGGCACAGGATCGGTTAATGATATCGATGTGGAGACCTTTGATTCTGGCTTCGCTCTAAGCTTGATGTCGAGCGAGCAGGAAGCCATAGCGGAAATAGAAAAGGCCATCCAGCGCATACACAACGGTACCTACGGAATATGTGAACTAACTGGGAAATCAATCGAAGCGGAACGCCTGGCGGTCGTCCCCTTCACGAGGTTTTCCAAGCAGGGACAAGAGGAGCAGGAACGCACCAAAGTTGCCAAGGAACGGACAACGCTCTCGTTATTTGAGGCCGAACAATCCGACGGCGGGAATGAATTTTCCGACTATGAAGAGGAATAAATTTGGAGAATATCCTCTGTTTCACGCCGTTTTGCTGATTACCCTAATAAGCGATCAGGTTTCTAAACTCTTGGCGGATAGGTGGCTCATTGGCCGTAGGATTACCGTTTTACCGAAGTTCTTTTTTCTGTCATATACGCGGAACAGTGGAGCAGCTTGGAGCATATTCCAAGGCAATGGGGTATTGCTTGGAATTATCGGAATTTTTGTATTGGTGGCGATTTTCGCTTTGCGGAAACGTTTGGAAATAAAGCAACGGAGCAACCAGTTTGCTTTCGGAATGATATGCGCCGGCATAGCGGGAAATATAATCGACCGCCTATCATGCGGACACGTTGTCGATTTTATAGACCTCAGGCTAGGAACTTTTTGCTGGCCAGTATTTAATATTGCCGATGCATCAATTTGTTCTGGCATTTTTTTATATTTTTTATTTACTATCCTCTCAGGAACCAGGAAGGAACTAAAAATCATGTTTTATTAGCGTACCGGAATTATCACAGAGATGAACGAAGATCCACTTATACAGGTAAAGAATTTATCCAAAAATTACTGTGAATATCCAGTCCTAAAGAACATAAGCTTCAACATCGAAAGCGGTGATTTGGTTTCCATAGTTGGTGCATCGGGATGCGGAAAATCTACTCTGTTACGCTGTCTAAATTGTTTGGAAACTTTGGATGGTGGAGAAATTTCCATAAACGGCATATCTATCTCATCAAAATTGGCCCTCGTAGACTACAAAACTTTCCTCGAACGGGCCCATCAGCTGCGGCAGAGCATTGGTATGGTCTTTCAATCTTTCAATCTGTTTCCCCACAAAACTTTGCTTGAAAATATCATGCTCGCCCCAATGGTAGTTAAAAAGCAGTCTCGGGAACTTTCCCGCAAACAGGGCATGGAACTATTGGAAAAGGTCGGGCTCGCAAGTTTTTACAAGCGCCACCCTTGGAGCATCTCCGGCGGAGAGAAACAGAGAGTCGCTATCGCACGTGCCCTTGCAATGAACCCCATACTAATGCTCTACGACGAGCCCACTTCGGCATTGGATCCCGAGATGGTTGAGGAAGTTTTACAGGTAATGCGCAATCTTGACAGAGATGGCATGACCCAGGTGATAGTTACCCATGAGATGAAATTTGCACGCGACGCATCCGATTACATAATATACATCGAAAACGGACAGATAGTAGAAATTTCCGATGAAGACGAAATTTTTATATCTCCGAAAGATGAACGTACGAAACGCTTTCTAAAAAGATACATGTGAGATGAAGAGGTTTTTTATTTTTGTCCTAGGACTCATTTGCATCAACGGCTCATATTGCAACGAGCTGCGTTGGGCAGCCGATACAGACAGTGGCGCCCCCAGCGTGTTTTACGACGGAAACAATCAGCTCACTGGCTTTGAAAAAGAGATTGTCGATGAAATTTGCAAACAGCTGGATAGGACCCCGGTTTTTTATCAAAATGATTGGGCTTGGATAGTTCCCGGTTTGGATCATGGCTTATACGACGCCATTGTGGAGGGTTTTTTTCGTAGTGAGGAAAACGAAAATGCCGTTCTATTTTCAATTCCATACTACGTTTGTCCCCTATCACTAATTGTCTTGGAGAACGATGAAAAAATCAGATCCATTGAGCAATGTTCAGGTAAGAGGGTCGGAGTACTGTGTTGCTCTCGGCCCAAATGGGTGTTGAAGAAGTACAAGGATATAACGATCTTCGAATATCCCAACGAATACGGAGCGTTGGTTGACTTGGAAAACGGCAGAGTGGATGCAGTGGTATTGGATTATCCGTCCGCAACCTATTCCCTTATGGCCATGGATGGGCTCAAAATCGTAAGTAATTTTGATAAAGTTGAGTACTTAGTGGCAGTAAAAAAAGACAATCATTCGCTCATTGAAGAAATTGACAAAGCCTTATTCAAACTGATTAAAAATGGAAAAATACAGGCAATTGTTTCAAAGTGGGGCTTGAGTAATTCACTGTTTGACGGGTATGTTACCAAAGTCGTGGATGAAAATGAAGCCGATGCCCGCGAAACATTTAAGCGGGAGCAATCTGCCAGTAAATTTCAAAAATATGCCAAGTTACTGCCGATTTTCGCCAAGGCTGCGGTGGTAACAATTGAAGTATCTATCTGTGGGATGATATTCGCCGTTGTGCTCGGCCTTATACTGGTGCTCATTAAATTGTATGCCCCGCGATGGATGCAGCTTATTGTAACAATGCTCGTAGAAGCTATTCGCGGGACACCTCTAATCATACAATTATTTTTCATTTTTTACGGCTTGCCTTTTATCGGAATTACCCTCCAACCGCTCGTTGCCGGGATAGTTGCGCTGGGCCTAAACTATGCAGCCTACGAGTCCGAAAATTTCCGCGCAGGACTGGAAGCCGTGCCCGGCGGACAAATGGAAGCAGCCCGTGCTCTCGGCATGACTCAATGGCAATCACTGCGCTATGTCGTTATTCCCCAGGCATTTTGCTTTGTGCTACCTTCCCTAACAAATGACTTCATCGCCATAATAAAGGAATCATCTCTCGTATCCTTGATCACGATAGTGGAGTTGACTAAGACGTACACAATGGTGGCCACTTCCTCATTTGATTTTTTCACCCCTGGAATTATTGTCGCCCTTTTTTATCTATTGCTCGGATTACCGTTTGTACGCCTAGCAAAATGGGCGGAAAAACACCTCGCTCTCGAAAAAAGTGCCTATCGAGCAAAGCAATTACCCCAAAAAAGGATGAATATCAATGGCCGATGATGCGCATTGCTTCATCTATGGATGTGGTGCCATCTTTAATTTTGCTCAGCACATCACTTTTCAGCGTTAACATACCATTTTGGACCGCAATCGTACGAATCTCCGATTCCGATTTTCGCTCCACAATAGCCTCTCGAACGGCATCGTTCACGTCGAGAATTTCAAAAACCCCTACCCTGCCGTAATACCCCAAACCATCGCAGTGATCACAGCCATGGGCCATATAAGCAGAGGAAAGGTCCGATTCAAATATTCCTTGCACCTCTCGGCGAACTACCTCCTGAAGGTCTTCTTTTCGGGAGCAATGGGGACACAATTTTCTGACCAGTCGCTGTGCAACGATGAGCCTAATTGCCGAAGATAATAGGAACTCCTCCACGCCGATATCGCGCAACCTTGTGAGTGCACCGACGGAGTCATTTGTGTGCAGCGTACTCAGGACCAAATGCCCAGTGATGGACGCCCTAATAGCAATTTCGGCCGTCTCTCGGTCCCGGATCTCACCAATCATGATGATGTCCGGATCTTGGCGCAGGATGGAACGCAATACGCTGGCAAAAGTCAGGCCGATTTCAGGGTTTACCTGCGTCTGGTTGACTCCCTGAATTTCATACTCTATCGGGTCCTCAACGGTCATTAACCTCTTATTTGGTACGCGCAGTTCCCGCAAACAGGCGCTAAGTGTTGTGGACTTACCAGAGCCCGTTGGCCCGGTTACAAGGACTATGCCATGGGGCTGCTTGAGCGCACTTTTCATCAATTTGCCCCGCACCTGATCAAGACCAAGATCTTCCAGCCCAACGGGGCTACTATTATTAGCAAGTATGCGCAAACTCACGCTTTCCCCATAGGTCGTGGGCAAGGTTGACACTCTGATATCCAGGGTGCCCTGCGGCACTTTGAACAAAATCTTCCCATCCTGGGGGTGACGTTTTTCGGAAATGTTTAGCCTCGCCATTATCTTTAAACGGGAAATTATGGCTGCTTGAAATTTTTTTAAGTTGTCTGGAACGCGGGCGATGACCAGATCCCCATCAACGCGATATCTAATGGTCAAACTAGCTCTCTGTGGCTCAAAATGGATATCGGTTGCCCGTGCCCCAATGCACCTTTTTAGGAGGTCGTTGACGAATTTTATCACAACGGCATCCTCATTTTCACTATTTTCACTACCCTGCTCATCGTCCACACTCTGCGCCACAACGCCAGATAAACCGAAACTTTCGGCTATGAACTTGGTTATGGCCTCCGGATAGCCAAGGGAACACTCAACGGCAAACCCTGTTGCAACAGTAATCCACTTGATTTGGCTATCCGTCAACGGCCAACAAACAATAAGGAAAATTACATTTCCATCCACGCTAAGGGGCAAAATTTTGTATTCTGTAATTAATTGATAGGGCAAATTTTTCAAAACTTCCCCATTGACCGCAAACTTTTTGACAATTTTCAACCCGCTTATTTTTGCCAAAGTACTCAATGCTGAGTCTTCGTTACAGTCCAAAAATTTCGCAAACTCACCCAATCGTAAGCCGGGATCAACGGATAAAACATGGGCCATATCTTTGCCGAATTCTGAATAAAAAACCGAATCATCCATCATTTGACATCTTCGCGAATGACCTCTAAAAATTTTTGGCGAGCACCATCAGAAATAGGAATAACGTCGCGTTCCACTTGTTCAAACTGCACCGCTTTTGTCCTTGGTTCAAATTGGTTCAATTGCACATTTCCCGTCGACCCATCGGGCATTACCAACTCAATGATTTGCCGATGTTCGTCATACCTATTTACGCAAATTCCATCCAATGTTTCCCCTAATTTTAGCCAATACCTCTTGTTGGAACCCTTATCTAAGATGCTGAACATGTAATCATTGCCACTTAAACAAATGCCATGAAATTCAAATTTCCCGTTCATATCGGGTCGCTGTCTTTCAACAGTTTCGACATATTTTTCGCAAAATGGTGAACGTTCACACAGCGACGAATATCCTCCGCAAAGGGCACAAGCACAAAGCAAGATGGAGCAAAGTGACAAAAGATTTTTCATTTTTCAAATTGCTCGCATTCTCCTCCTTTTTGGCTTTGGGTTAGACGGTTCACTTAACTCAGGCTCGCTTTTTTCCTTTAGCATAAATTTTCCCTCGGAACGATATGTATCAAGGTCAGAATTTAAAAGGCTATTTTTCAATGCTTTTTGAGCATATTCCTCTTCCGAAGATGGGTTCGCTACAATGGATGGGCGTATGAAGATGAGTAGTTCATTCGTCTTTTCAATTCGAGTTTTTGGTGAAAACAGAGCTTCCCCAAGGATCGGTATGTGTCCCAGAAGCCACAGCCTACTCCTCGAATCGGTGTACTCTTTTTCCTGCAACCCAGCTAAAACAACAACGTCGCCGTCGTGCACACTCACAAAGGACACGGCTTGCCGCTTCGCTATTATCGGCTGATTATTTCCATCGATTTGAACATCGCCACCGATTTTTTGAATGAGTTGGTCGATCCTCATTTGAATCACCCCATTGGGGCCAATCAATGGGGTGACGGTTAGCTCTATGCCAATATCCTTGTAATTAACGCTATTCCTAATAGACTTCTGGTTCGTTAGATCGGTAAAATTTGCCGTTATCACCGGACGGGACTCGCCGACCTTTATGGACGCTTCCCGATTGTGGGTTGTAACTATCGTTGGCGCCGATAAAACCTTTACATTGCTGCATGTTTTAGCCTTATCAAATACATAGCCCAGGGAAAAACCTTTTAATAGCGTACCACCGAGAATAAAGGAGTTCCTATTGGTTGTTTTTGTCGAATCTCCTCGGCCAAAAAATTTTAAGTTATGATCCCCAGATGAAGTCGGAGTTTGGAGAATATTCGTTGGAATGTTACAATTATAGGCTATCCCCAGCGATTCCAACCCGGATGTTTCGTCATTACCCAAGGTCACTTGGGCAATGACGACTTCTATGCGTACTTGTTCCAACAGTATGTCGAGGCCATCGATGATTTTTTCGATATGATTTATATCCTGCTGTGTCCCGCAAACGATTATGGAATTACTGTATTTATCATGCTCTATGGCAACATTTCCCGAAAACTTAAACTCCTGCATATCGACCTTGGCATCGCTTTGCGCGGTTACATTCGCATTCCCCGGCTTGCCCTGCGCTCCTTCTTCATGAGATTTATTTTCAATTTTTCTAATCGCCGAGTAGTCTCCCGTCGAAATCAATTTGTGAAGAATTGCCGAAATATTTTCCGCACTGCCATGTTTTATGCGAAAAATTTTTGATTCTATTTTGGAACAGCGAGGCTTGTCCACGTTTTTAATCAGCAGTTCCACACGCTGCAAATTTGACAGCCTATCTGTAATAACTAGGCAATTGGAATTTTCAAAAATTAAAGTCGAGGAGCCGACTTGGGATAATATGGGACGGATAATTTTAGCGAAATCCGCAACGGAAGCGTATTCCAATGTAAACAATTTTGTGTAAAACTTTTCACTGGCTGCCATTGATAGAGCGGAAGATTCGAGCCATTCCGTGGCATGGGTGGCCACCATCCTGGTACTGACAGCTCGTAAAACTCCGTCCCCGCGGTCGATAATTGCAACTCCATTCATACTGAGAACATTCTCCAATGCATGAATTGCGTCCTGTTGTGATAAATTTTGCCTAATTTGCAAGGACAGCTTAACACTGGCAAGAGACTGGTCGCACAAAATGGATTTTCCGGTCAACTTCTCTAAAATGCACAGCACCTGTGGCAAAGATTCTTCGGAAAATATCAAACTTTGTACCTCTTCGCAAATCAACGAATTACAAAGAAAATTTACCGCTAAAAATACAAAAATATATCTCAACATCCTCATTTCTCATCCAAAGACACGGTTTCAATTAGGCATCTTACATTTAAGCTGCCATCTTTTCCAGCGGTAAAATCGACGCTGCTTATTCGGACACCATCACCGATAATGGCATCGCTGAAATAAATAAAATCCAGCAAAGAAATATTATGAAAAGTAGCGCTTACCGATGAAATGGAAACTTCATCGATCCTACGTCCAGGTTCATCGGACAGCTCAAATTTATAATCATACTCGGAGGCAATTTCTTCAACAAAACCCATCAGGGAATTTCCTAAATTTTTGTTGCCTTTCAGGCGTTCACAAGCATCGTTGAATTTTTCGTAAACTTCATCTTTCCTGTTCATCCATAGTGCCTGTTCAGAGACTAAAGCACTAAAAGATAATATCAAATTTGCCCGTTTCTTTACCCCGGATACGCTACGTACCAAACAAAAACTTGAAACGAACAGCAACAAAACAAAGGCATATAATTTATAGCGCAAATGTATTATTTTTAACCATTTAAGCAAATTTTTGACTCTATTTAAAGCAAACATCAACGGAAAAAAAGGCTTGATGGTTGTGGGAGCGAATATTGGAAGTTTCAACGGAAATGACATTTGCACAGCGTTTCATAGCGCCGCAGTATTTTTCCAAAGAACTAATGGACGAGGCATGGCCTTTGATTTTTAGGGCTTGTTTATCGGCATCGGCATGGACGTCACTAAATAAAATATCGTCCGGTCGAACCTGATTTATACTCTCCAACGCATCCAAACAAAAATTTTCACGGGAATAAAACTTGAACACGTTCCCAAGAAAGGTGTGCTTCGAGACGATGTCCCCCACTTCATTTTCCCTGGCATTGGCTTGCTTTTTTAGCTCACTAAGTTGCGAATTTTGAAAAATCAAAAACAGTGAAATTCCACATCCAAGAAACAACGCAACTAAGCAAAGGCAAATTCCGTGATCCAGGCATGCGGAAAGTCTTCTCAAGCTTTTCCCATGGGCTTTTCGTTTAAACTCCTTTAAATCGGCATTAAAGAGCATGGGATTGGACAATTTAATGGAAAGATTTTCCGCGGCACTGTGGAAAATTACCCTACCATCTCGCGTTGCATTGGCACGTGTTATTTTAAAATCTCGTCCAGTTACCATGCTCGGCAAAAATTCGGGAAAAATATGGGCATCCTTATCCAAAAAAAGCTGCTCCACCCTGGGCTTGTACGCAATGAATATTGTTACTTTGGCTTCATTTGTGAAAAAACCATACAGTACGTCATCTAAAGCAAATGGACTAATTGCTTCCACGCGAAGCCTGACAAAGCGTTCCAAAGCACGATTTAACTTTATCGGCTTTTCAAAGAAAAACTCATCGATAAAAAAATACTCCTTTCCGAGGATGCGAATCCCATCCCGTTCGCGATATAAGCGCCCCGTTTTTAAAAATTGTAGCATTTTTTTTACAAAATGAGGCATGGCCATGTCCCTTTAAATCATTAACTTCACAAAAGTCAATCAGGTGTTTTAAAAATTGCCATTTAAAAACCTACTTCGAATGGAAAACCGTACCAATTGTGAAATGGATTGTAAATTATAGTGTAATTTTCTGTCAAATTGACATCGTCCGTTTTGACGGTGATGGCGAGGTTAAAATACGTGTTTTTTCCCTTAAAAAGCCCAGGATCGCGAACTACACATCCGTGAAAATAAAGCTCCGTAAAAACATTATTTTGAAAATTACCGCTTGAAGACGGAGCACTTTGGAGAGCTATTTTGGCATCGTCGAAGCGCCAGCCTTCCACCGAACAAATCGCTTGCAATAGTTCATCACTGAGCTCACACAGTGCTATGGCGTCCGTTTCCAGACAAGTGACGTTTTTGGTAAAAGTTTGCCATTTTTTCGTAAAAAAGCCATTTTTTTTGATAAACACACGCTTAAATGCGGGCAAAGCCAGCAGATGTTCCACATTTGATGGCCCCTGCTTTTTCGACTCAAACAATTCCTCCAAATCGCTCATCAGCGACCTGACCTCAGGGTAATCAAGCTTAATTGCAAAAAATAATTGCTCCAGCAAAGCTAAAAATTCCGATCGCAAGGGAATTTTACTGTCCTCGAAAGTGAGAAGGAAAGTCACATCGGAGCCCAAATTATTTACCATGCATCGTTCAATGTTTGCCCTGCACTCATCCAGATTATAGTCTTCGGACATGTATGAGTAAAGGCCAGCGATTGCGATTGACAAAGCGGAATCATTCTTTACTCGAAAGTCAACAGTGGGATCAATTTGACCGATGTAAGTAATTTCTTCTTTCACAACATGCAAGAAAGAAACCGCCAGCGCGCTCATGATTAATACTATCCCTAGCATAAGCACCAAAATACTTCCCCTACGCATGGGCGTGCAGTTTGTTTCTGTGCCAAATAAATGCAATAAATTCTATGAAAAATAAGTTAACATCAAGGTGCCGAGGATTTACCCTGTTGGAAATTTTGGTATCGCTGTTTTTAATCGCCTTCATCTCTATTTTGTCCTTTTATCTACTCACAAGCATCAACAATCGCTACAAAATTTCCCTCGAAAACGCGGCAATCGATAGCGAATTGCGCACCATTGGAGAAACGCTCGCCGAAGATTTGTCCTGCATGATCCTGATAGACAAGGGATTCCCGATTTTTGAGTTTGCATACGACGATGATCAGCAGAAATTTTTCATCTCATTCTTTTCCTCAAACAATGAGGAACACATAACGAAGGCCATTCAATATTGTGTTAAGGTGGGTGATGATTCTCGCAAAATTTTCACCAAATCGGAACTGTCTCCCATGGATTCCCTGTTTATGCAAAATAACTTGAACCAACAAAGTTCGCTGCGGGAAAATTTCTCAAAATACGTCCCGGCTATGATAAGGCCGCTGAGCGGCAAATTACTAAATTTTAGCATAAGGGTCGCGATGGAAACGCCATCCGGAGGAACCTTCCTATCATCGATAAATGCAAACCTAATCTACAAAAATGGCTGTCTGTATTATAAAAATGCCAAAGCGACAACCTCCATTGAGGGAACGCCGCTGTTTGTAGATATCACCGCAAGGGCGCTTTCCGATACATTCGAACAAGAATTATCATCTATAAAATTTGAACCAACGCAGGACCACGCCATGTTTCTAACATCAAAGGCTAGAAAAATTTTTCGCCGAATAGTGATCAAATCCCGCTTTTTTTGAAAATTTTGGGCAAGTGCCGAATAAAATTTTCCGTTCATTTTCAATATTTAATTTTTCGCTAAAATAATATGCCAAAGCGCTTCCTAAGCTTTTAAAATTAGGCAACAAAAACATTGCCTTTTGCCTATGGATTCCCATTGGTGTGATTCTTCGCTCGAGTGGCGGAATGGTAGACGCTGAGGACTTAAAATCCTTTGCCTGTAAAGGCGTGCGGGTTCGACTCCCGCCTCGAGCACCAATTGAATTGAAAAACAGTTTTCCCAATTTTTCAATAGCTTTCAAATATTATTTGATGAGTCAACATCTCTGGGAACGCCATCGCCCAATTGGACCTACGGAAGGCAGGGTAAAGGGCAAGTCGTAACAGAGTATGAAGTCCCATTTTGCAATGTACATTCGCTGTTTTGCTTACATAGTGCTTTTCCCTGAGGAAAAATTGAGGATCCAAATGCTATCGCAAATCAACATGAAATTCTTTGTGGTCTTTACAATACGGAATCGGAAATCATATTTATTTCATAAGAAAGAAAATTAGAAAGGGTAAAATAATGAATACAATAAATATTAAAACTTTACCAATAGAAATTATAGGAGTTTACGAAGAGCATAATGCAATCGGATTGTCTATCGGCGGGCACCCTGCCGCTATCCATGCCAGCCCGTTCACCTTAGATTTTAATTTGGTTTACTTATCTGGCGGGGAACCTTCCTGGGAAAGTGCATAGTTTCTATCGGGAAGGATGGTGAAGAATATCCTGGTTGTACTGACAATAAGCGCATTGTACGCATTGCAAAAACGTTATTTGGGCG
>JAIRON010000050.1 GCA_031257495.1 Puniceicoccales bacterium | reverse complement strand
TTTTTGTAAAGAGTCTAAAGAAATTACATGCGCCGCAATCGACGCCAGGAATGTTCAGAGTTTAGTTGATGAAGTCGGGGAGATAAACAAATTTATTTCAAGCAGGTTAGCAGGTTGTGGGCAGCACAAAGTATCTTTCTTTTAATTTTTAACTATGTTAAAGAAAACACCATTTATACTTTTAATCCTAATTATCGTGGCATTTTCGTGCGGAAATTTATTGCCAGTGCCGTTACTACGTATGTTCCTTGGGATTAGTGTCACCCTAAAATCGGTCATAATTTTCATCTTGCCCATACTTATCTGCTGCCTGCTCTTTTCCACTTTTTACCGCCTCGGAGGAAATGCATCGCGCGTTGTGGCAATAGCACTGCTCCTGCTCTGTTGTTCAAACTTTATTGCCACATACCTTAGCCACTTTGTCGGGGAGGCAGTGTATTCTTCTATGCAACTGTCTCTCGATCAGATAGTTCCGCCGGAAGAGTTGTTTCCGTTGTTTGACTGGCAATTGCCAAAAATCATCCCCAACGCACTGGCGATGGTGCTGGGCCTTTTGGGGGGAATTTTCATTCCCAAGGCGATGCCGCACCACGTTGCAAAACTATCAAATGTGGTCGATTTGATTGTTGCTCAACTACTTAGGGGTATTTCTTGGATCATTCCACCGTTTCTTTTTGGCTTTCTCCTAAAAATGAAACATGATGGGTTAATGGTACTGCTCATTCGCCAGTACGCTCCCGTTGTGGCGATCATCATAGTTGCTTTGGTGATTTATTTGTTCCTCTTCTTTTTCTTTGCCAATGGTATGCAGCTCCAAAAAACGATGAAGTGTTTGAAAAACATGATTCCTCCTGTGTTGTGCGCCTTTGGTAGTATGTCGAGTGCCTCTGCACTACCTTACACCATCATCGCCGTAGAGAAAAATTCGACCAATAAATCTTTGGCAAAATCAATGGTCTCCATGACAACAAATGTTCATCTCATGGGAGACTGCGTAGCCATTCCAATTCTCATCTACGCCATTCTTAGGAGTTATAGTTTCCCATTGCCATCTCCTTCGCTCTATTTGATTTTCGTTTTGCAGTTCGTCATCGCGAAATTCTCCGTGGCTGCCGTGCCAGGCGGCGGCATCATAGTGATGCTGCCCATCATAGAGCGCTGTTTCGGTTTCGACGGTGCAATGTCGTCGCTGATTTTTTCTTTGTATATCCTGCTCGATCCCATTTGCACATCCGCCAACGTACTTGGGAATGGGGCGCTTACTCAGCTCATTGATGGCATCGTTTTACGTTTTAAATTAGCGAAAAATTTTACAAAAATCCAATAAATGTTAAATCGGAAACCGTTTTTGTGAAAAAACGGGTCTGATTCGTTGTATTCTTGAAAGTCTCATAAAAGAAATGGCGCATATTTTCCCAAATCGGCAGAGGAGTTGAACCTACGCAAGACGTCTCGCGAAAACCACTTTCGCCTAAAACGAAATATCTTTGTTATTTTATAGAGGGAAAAGCGGGTACAAAAGCTTAGCAAAAACGTTTAAGTCCCTGTTCTCTCTGCGGTAAAATTATGTTTGAATTGTCACATTTTTTCTCCTTCCGCACCTCCATTCTTCTTTTTTCTCTTCCGCAAACCGTCTGCTTTCACAAACAATCTCGCAAGCTCTAGGATGTTGGCCTCCGTACACTTCCTTTTCGAAATTTTTGTCTCTTTGCTCTTTGTTTTTACTTTTTTCACAAAAATGTAGCTTGTTGTTGAATATAACCTCGATGGAATGTGGTCACATTCATAGGAGCGATACTAAGGTAATTTGGAATCTGCCTATTAGACCGACCATTTGCAAAAATTTACAATATAAAAATATTTAATGTACGACTACGATTTAACGACTACGATTTAATAGGAATGTTACAAGTATTCCATTAAATGTAAATAATTCGTAAAAACACAATTATCCGGTCACGGAAAAGTTTCTAAAAAAGTTATTGGCTCTTGGATGGTTCTTAGTTGCTGTATTTTGGATGGTTCTTAGTTGCTGTATTATTTTCCCAGGGGGCTCTGCTAGCGCAATCGGGGAACGAAACATCTGGGGAAATGCGCCAACGGAGCAGATTAAGACCGTTCGTTTCGGTAATGATTTCTCTGGGTAGACACTTTGCTTCACAGGCGTACATAACTATGATAAAAAAAATTGTACAAGAAACTTGGCAGAAATAAAAATAAAATAACTGTGCTTGAAGGGTTTTTCTGAAAAGGGTCCTTCAATGTTTAGGGAAGGTCAATTGGAAATTGTGCCAAATTGCGAATAATTTGTCAAAAACATTGATAATTTGCAAAAAAATACAACCATGGAGGTCTATGGGGAATTTTGCGAAAAAAGTATTAATTTTGCTGGGATTATTGGTTTTATTGTTGGTTCTGTGGCAAATTTTCCCGGCAACGTCTAGGGACGGTACAGATAAAGGCATCAGTGGCATAATGTCACGCAATAAAACAGTTATTCCCATAATACTTTCCTCCGATAATAACTATGCTCCACAAATGTATATAACCATGTTTTCGGCGTTGAAAAACGCCCATAAGGATACCTTTTATCAGTTTAATTTGCTGATTCCTTCAAATTTTGACAAAAAATACAGAGAAGAAATCCTTGAACTCGGCAAAAAGTACATTTGCAGCATAGATTTTATTGATATGGGAGATGCATTTTCCGATGTTTTGCCCGGGTCATATCCTTCAGTAGTATACTATAGATTAATGGCAGCGGATTTGTTGCCAGACTGCGAAAAGTGCCTTTACATGGACGTTGATGTGATAGTTTTCGATGACCTTGGGGAACTTTACAACACCGATTTAAAGGATTATTACATCGCTGGAGTAAGGGATGCGTGGATTTTTTCTAGGAATCCAAAGGAAAGATCGGAACAAATTTCTTCCATACTAAACATAGATGCGCGCAAATGTATAAATTCCGGTGTGGTGCTCATGAATCTTAACTTAATCCGCCGAGATGGCCTGGCCGAAAAGTTAATCTCTGTGGCAAAATATGGCATTGATGGAAAAAAACCTTTCCCCTATCCCGACCAGGATACTTTAAACAAGGTGTGCTGTGACAGGATAAAATTTCTGGACCTAAAGTATAATGCCTATGCGTGTATTTTTCCAGAACTTGAGCAATCGCAAAAATTTCAGAAACCCGCCGAGGTTTTTTTTGGCAAAAAACAGTTTGCTGAAGCGTGCAAACACCCATGCATAATTCATTTTATTGGGATAAAGCCATGGGCAAACCCAGCCGCTTTGCATGCCAACCTGTGGTGGGAATATGCCCGTCAAACACCATTTTACGAAGAAATTTTATACAGGCAGGTTACCAAAAACGCCTGTCAGGATTATGGCAAAATTTTGCCAGAACGTATTAGAAATGGAATTCGAAATCACTTGCAGGAACAATTGCAAAAATGAAGTGTTTGCCAAGAGGTGAACGAACTTAAAAGTGTTAAACTTAATCGTGAAAATTTTAAAACTTAATCAATAATTGATAAAAAATGTAATCATTGAGCCATGGGGAAATTTTCTACAAAGAAAGAGAAAATTGATGCAAAATTTGCAAATTGTAAAATTTTTTGTAAAAATTAATTGATAGTTTATAAAAAAATATAAACATACTTTCCATGGGGAAATATTTGAGAAAATTATGGGCCTTTGTAGGATTGTTAATTTTATTACCGTTTTCGCCTCAAGCTTTATTGGCGAAACAGGGTGATGGCGAAACTACGGGGACCGGAACGGTAGCAGCCGATAGTCCTGCTGCGAAGCAGCCTAAAACTCTCATACCGGTGGTGCTTTCCGCGGATAGCAACTACGGCCCACAGATGTACATAACTATGCTATCAATGTTGCAAAGTGCCCACGGTGATACGTTTTACCATCTTCACTTGTTCATACCTTCAAATTTTGAGCAAAAGTACAAAGATGAAATCGCTAAATTTGTGAATAAATACGAATGTAAAATTACTTTCATCAACATGGGGACAGCATTTTCCGATTTGGCTCCGGAGTTAGGTTCACCCGCGGCTCACTACAGGTTGCTGATTGCCGATTCGTTGAAAAACTATGTGAAGTGTATTTATATGGACGTGGATATTTTAGTGCGCCATGACCTTGTGGAGCTGTATAACACCGATCTAGGTGATTGTTACATTGGTGGAGTAAAAGATGCGGGGATTTTCTCTAAGTGCGCCTGGATACCGGGGGCGACAAATTACGTTGTTTTTGACCTGGGTCTACATCAATATGTAAATTCCGGTGTGATACTCATGAATCTTGACTTAATCCGTCGAGACGGCCTAACCGGAAAACTTGTTTCCACAATAAAGCATGGCATTGACGGAACAAAGCCTTTTCTTTTTCCAGACCAAGATGCCCTGAACAAAGTATGCTGCGGCGGGATAAAAATTCTAGATATAAAATATAATTTTTTTTCAATAATCCCATTGATGAACAGACGATCGCAAAAGTTCCAAGAAAATATGTGGGATCTCGTGGGAAAAGAGCAATTTGAAGAAGCATGCAGAGATCCGTGGATAGTTCATTTTGCCGGAACCAAGCCATGGTTGCATCAATTCCTCCCCTATGCCGAGGAATGGTGGGCATGTGCCCGTGAGACACCATTTTATGAAGAAATTATGAGTAAAGCCACTCGAAAAACTTCTCCTGCCTCGGAAAGTGCTCCCAAAGCAAGTTCGGCACAATAGGAAAACTTCACTGGATATTGCCTTTGGCTTTCCTGGATGGAAGACAAAGGTTAGTCGTAATTTGCAAGAACCTTTTCAATTTGCAAATAGTAAACTTTTTTTGCAAGTTTGTTATTCCTTCCATACTGCTTCGCGGTTAAAAATAGGAAAATAATTGACCAAATTTTAAACTGATGAGCTTTAGCTTTTGGCAAACTGAGATTCTGTTTTCACTTGAAAAAGCCATGTTTGCAAGAAGTAAAAAAGAGCTTTTGGCAGCAAAAATGGCCTTTTTGTGAAGGATTAGTCTTTTTCGTATTCTTATATCTGATTATAAATGGTCTAACGGCGACGAAAGACAGGCAAATTCACGTAGGGAAGTTATTCATCTTTCCATGCGTACTTTTGTTCTTATTCTTTTTTAAGTTAGTATGTATGCATACTATAAAATTATGGTGTATATTTATAACATCAATAACAATTGGCTGCTTATTTTCTTTTATTTTTCTATCCAAACAAAGAATTATGAAAGTAAAAAAATATCATGTGGTTGTGAAGGGAACCTACAGTACCATTATATTATCCATGTTGATATTTTTTACAAAATATTTCTTTTCATATATGAGCGCGACAGACCAATATTTGGCGGGATACTTATTTGTAGAAACTGCTATCTACAGTTTATCGGCAGGTATTTCTATTGGAATATTCTCGTTGCGTTTGATAGAGTTTAGAAGATTAGCGAGGAGCAAGGGATGATAAAAGAATGAACAAAAGTTCGTTCATGGGATATTCGTTGGTAGGGCTTTATTTGTAATTTCGCCTCTAGCTCGGGATTTCTAGTTGTAATCGCGTTAGTAAGGTCGAGCTGAACAAGGCAACATTTGAAGCGCCGATTGTGTATACGTTTCAGAAAGAGGCGGCACGGTAAATAGGCCGCGGATAAGAGGTACCTCCGTAGCTATTTTCTCGCACAGCCAACATGAAGGCCGTTGGAATGGTCAATGACCACAAAGAGGATTGCATTTTTCGGTATAACGACTCTTGAACGACTCGCCGCGCAATGCCAACGGCCAGCAACTCCTCATAATCTGCGAGATTGAAGTATAAAAATTTACTTGTATCATTAAGTGATGGACGTTTTGGTCAAATCGAAACCGCTATGTCCGTAGCTGCAGCCTAAATTTAATAAAAAAGCCCTTTAAATGCAGATAAATCGCGGAGTTGCAGGTATCAAACGGAGACTATTTTTGAACCGCTTTCAATGGAGATTATTTGTTTCCATTTGGGTAAAAATGCTATAGATGTGGCTTTTGAAGACGCACCGCTAAACCGCACAAATCCTAAGGTTTTTCAGCACAAAAATAGCTCAAATTTCCATTAAAAATTTCATTGGCGGAGAAAGAGGGATTCGAACCCTCGAGCCCCCTTTGGGAGGCCACCTTCTTAGCAGGAAGGCGCTTTAGACCACTCAGCCATTTCTCCAAGAACGAGCAAACGTGTAGCTAAAAACATGCTCGAAGCAAGACCTAATCCGCAATGAGTGGAAAATTTTTGCATCCCTAAAACTTTAGCGAAGGCATTTTTTCGAAAAATTTTCTTATCGCCGTTGCCCGTTGAATATTGCGTTCCTCGGTGGATAGTTGCTTGTCATTTGCAAGCTGGATATGGGATGGCTGTACATTGACGAGCAAACAATCCAGACCTGCGCGCCACGCCTGTGGCAAAAAGCCGTAGTCCACAGCCAAGCGCATATTGGAAAGATGACTAATTGCCTCTTCGGATCCCATGGTATGGCTCCAACTAAGCGCTCCAAAGGAGCGACCGATATTGTCACATACTGCCAAGCTTTTATTTTTCAGCAGCCATTTGCGTGCTAGTTCCTCATTGGCTATGACGGATATGATAACTTGATATAAACGGGAAATAATGTCGATTTCTGATAGTCCAAGAGTATATTGGTTTGAAATTTGAAATATACTGCCGGAAGCACTGGTTCCTTCCCCAAATAGCCCCCGTACAACAAAGCCAAGCTTCTGCACGGCGTTTATAACCACATTTACTTGGGAGGTTATGACAAGGCCCGGCAAATGGAGCATGACTGAGCTACGCATCCCAGTTCCCACATTGGTTGGACATGATGTCAAAAAACCAAAGTTGGCATCATAGGCGATGTTCGTTGAATGAGCTATGTAGTCATCAAATTCACTTATTCTAAGCCACATTGTCTTGAAGTCCAGATCTTGTCTAAAAATTTGTAAACGGAGATGGTCCTCTTCGTTGAACATTACGGCCGAGGAGTTACCGTTTGCCACCAGTAGCCCCGCACCAAATTCACTCTTCGACAGCTCAATGCTGCACAAATGCGCCTCCACAAGGGCACATCGCTCCGTGGCACTCAAACTATCTATGGCAAAAATTTTCGGATCTTTAAGTAATTTACAGCCGAGAAGAATTGATTTACACGTTTCAGCAACCCGGGAGAGTTCCATGCGTGTAGAGTGGCGCGGAAACTTATATCCCTTTAAATTGCGCGCCAGCCTGATGCGAGAACTGATGACGATTGGCATGGAAGTAGTCTCCTGATCATCGCGAAACAAAACTTTGCGTAATTCATTCATTTTAAATTAGTTAGAGTATTTTTTTATTTTGTCGCGCAGCACAGCAGCATCCTCATAGCGTTCCTCGGCAATGGCACGCTCAAGCTCACTTTTCAAACTGCCCAAATCGTGCTTATGATCATGTTTACAAGCACATTTGTGATTTTTGCAGATATGCTTTTGTGGTGCTGGAGCCTCCCTTTCAGCATTGCCGTTCCCTTCACTAGTACAGTTGGCTAATTGTTTGCCTAAATGCTTAACTCCTTTTTGGGAATTTTCGATTATTTTTTCGATCAGCGGGCGCAAATCCTTGTAACAATTTTCGCATCCAAGTCGGCCACTTTCCTTGAAAATAGTGGGCGTACATCCACAATTCGAACAAATCAGTCCATTCACGGCTAGATTTTGATTAGTGGTACCGAACATGGCTTCCCCTAGGGCCGCTAAAACTGACAGCGGAGAACCACTCTGTTCGAATAAACCGTGCTTAGCAGCACACTCATCGCACAGATCAACGTTTTGCATTTCGCTATTTATAACCTGCGTGAGATGTACCGTAGCCGGCTTTCCACAAAATTGACATTTTTTCATGTAAACTCTTCATTGGCCAGAAAACGTTCGGCCGAAATTGCTGCCATGCAACCCATGCCAGCTGCTGTAATCGCTTGGCAAAACTTTTTGTCGAAACAATCTCCTGCCACAAAAACACCGCTAACTGAAGTTTCCACCGCTCCCTGTCCACTGCCTATTATATAACCGTCTTCGTCCATTTCAAGCACAGATTTAAAAGGGATCGTATTGGGAATGTGCCCAATCGCCAAAAATACGCCCTCACACTTAATTTCGGAAATAGCGTTATTCTTAACGTTCTTGATTTTTATTCCACGCACCTTGTCGTCACCGAAGATTTCCTGCAACACCGAATCCCATAGTATGGCAATCCTTGGATTATTGCGCGCCCTGTTGGCCACAATTTTCGATGCCCGAAATTCGTTGCGGCGGTGAACAATGAACACTCGTTCGCAGAAGTTTGCCAGGAAAGATGCCTCTTCACAGGCAGAATCCCCTCCTCCGATGACGGCGACGATTTTTTCCCGAAAAAACGGAGCATCGCAGGTTGCGCACACACTGACTCCGCGACCACCAAAAAATTTCTTTTCTCCAGGCACGTTCATCATGCGGGGAGCAGCTCCCGTTGCCACGATAACGGCCTTTGCTTGAATTGTAGAGGAACTGCAGCCTATCTTTTTTACATCCGTAGAAAAATCAACGGAAACAACGTTCTCTGAGAGAAAGCATGCTCCAAAGCGTTCGGCCTGTTTGCGCATGCGATCCGTTAACTCAAAGCCATTTATCCCTTCAACGAACCCTGGAAAATTTTCAATTTCGTTCGTTGTTGTCAACTGCCCGCCGGGCTGGAAACCTTCTATCACAAGCGGGCTAAGATTGGCACGGGCACAGTAAATTGCCGCCGTTAATCCGGCACATCCGCTCCCGATTATGGTAATGTTTTCGATCATTTCCCAGCAAACTCTAGCCAGCCAGTGATACAATGAAAGATAAATTTCTTTGCAACTACTTCTGGCCCGTGTGCAGCTTAATGTCCAATTTTTGTTCAACAAAAGCGGCAACCAGGGCGATATTTGCCTCCATTACACGGGATGAAGTCCATACAACTATGGCGTCTTCCGGCTTCGTCATGGGGTAAAATGCTCTTTTGGAGTCCAAGTCGTCCCGTTCAATGGGATTGTCTTCTTCTTTCTCTATGTTTAGGCGAAAGTCAAGCTTGGCACTTTCCGGTGCTGTGAACCAAAACTTTAGGTCGGCATCGGGAAAAAGCATGATTCCGCATGTCCGTCCCTCTGCGATGAGCCCCTTGTGTTCGGTAAATTCCCTCAAATTTAGTATATTCAGGGCGCATTTCGTGCAAAAATCGGAGATGGACTTGAAGGTGGATGAATACTTTGCAACATTGCTATTTATTTCCTTCGATCGCATTTCTTTTGCGCTCAAATGTATGTCGTTTATGGAAAATTGCACTATGCCGTCCTGGACGAAGCACTTAAATTTAGCCTTGGCTAAAAATTTGTCTGCCCTCCGCTTGTCACCTATTTCAGGTCCAATGCCGGCTTTCATCAAAGCATAGGTTACCGTACGGTAGATAGCTCCTGTCTCAAGGTATAGCAGGTCAAATTTTTTAGCAATTGCTCGGGCAATGGGAGATTTTTTCGTGGCCGAGCCACCGTCAATGGTGATAATCATTTTTGTACTAAAATTTGCCTTTGGCTTGTTATAACAGTAAATGGTATTGAGACCGAAAAATAGGGCAACCGATAGGATCAGTGGTAACTTGCTTTTCATCATAAAACTCCGCTGCAGTGATTTTTCAAAAAATGGTAAATATTCATCGTTTTTTGTCAATACACAATTGAGCTATTTCAGCAAGGCTAAAAATAAAGTTGTTTCAAACATTGCTGGAAAAAAAAAGAAAAGTCCATACTACAGTTGCTATGGTCCTGGAAATTTCCGAGATTTTATCGCAAATTAATTCCATCAGAGAACGCATCGGCGTTTTGCAAAAATTTTTAGACGTCAATCGAGTAAAGCTTGAAATTGAAAAATTGGAAGGGGAAATGGCTGCCAATGATTTTTGGAATAATCAGGAATCAGCGCAAAAGACCATAGGAGAGCTAAATTTTCTCAGAAAGAAAATAAATGGCGTGGCGAAAATTAATGAGCAATTCGCAGACCTTGAAGTTGCCGCTGAAATTTTGGAAACGGACAGGGAAAATTTCGCCTATGTGGAAGAAACTTGTGCCATGATCGCCCGCATAGCCAGGACATTGGATCAGCTCGAATTGGCATCGTATCTGAACGGTAAACACGATTCTTGCAATGCCTTTCTAACCGTACACGCTGGAGCTGGCGGGACGGAATCCTGCGATTGGGCGGATATGTTACTGCGAATGTACACCCGCTGGACTGAGCGTAACAGACTGAAATGTGAAATTCAGGATATGCAACCGGGCGAAGAAGCCGGTATAAGCAGTGCCACTTTGCACATCGAAGGTGAGTACGCCTACGGCTACCTGAAGTCCGAGCGGGGCGTACACAGGCTCGTCCGCATTAGCCCCTTCGACTCAAATAAGCGGCGCCACACTTCGTTCTGTTCCGTGGATGTAATCGCTGAGATTGAGGATAGGGAGGGTGTGAAAATTGACGAGGCAGACCTGCGCATCGATACCTACCGCTCCAGCGGCAAGGGCGGCCAGCACGTCAATAAAACGGAATCGGCGATTCGTATCACCCACATTCCCAGTGGCATTGTGGTGACGTGTCAAAATGAGCGTTCCCAGTACAAGAACAAAGACTCCGCCATGAAAACCCTGCGTTCACGCCTATTTGAGCGCATGGAGGACGGGAAGCGCTCGGAGATGGAGAAATTTTACGGACCAAAGGGTGAGATCGGCTGGGGCTACCAGATCCGCAGCTACGTTCTCCAACCATATCAAATGGTCAAGGACCTTCGCACAGGTGAAGAAACGGGCAACGTGCAAGCTGTTCTCGACGGTGACATGGATAACTTCATACAAGCCTGGCTGAAAGCAGGTTGCCCAAAGGAGCGGAAATGCGCATCGGATGATTAGAGGCACACCTTTTTTATCTGTGCATCAAGAGACTCAAGCTTTGCCTATATTTTTGCCAAGGCTTCACGTCCATGTGAAGCTCAAAGTAAAAGAAATGGCGCGTACTCTTTTTACTGCCAGATGACAAAATATTCATGATCTTTTCCTATGAAATGGCGAGATTTTCAACAAAAAATAATTTCACCCATGAGAAAACCCTCACTGGCAAATTTTTCACGATGAGGCAAAGCGTACGACGGACAAAATATCTAAGAGTTTGCTTCTGAGCGAGGAATGCATAGTGTTTCAGCTGAAGACAGGAGCTTATATGCCTCAAAACGTGTTCTTATCAAAAAGATAACTATTGCACATCATAGTATGTTTGCCCTTCCAAGCGTAGTCTTTAAAAATGACCAAACTAAGAATGATGGTCGATGTGACTACTGGGCGAGGTATGTAATCCGCAGTTTCGTACTATACGCTCGTAGTATTCCCTGGCTTCGGGTTTCAGTGGAATGGCGTGCCATTCTTCCCCAGGGACAAAACCATGACAAGGGTCGGTACTGGGCAGGAATTCGCCATCATCGTCATCGGATGAACTCTTAGATGGGAACGTGTGATTGTTACGGTAGGGGTTAGTTGCGAATTGATGAATGTCCATGACCTGTGAACATGTAAAAAATGCAAAGGATGTCATTTTTTTTAAAAAATATATATAGAAAGATCAATATTTCAATTTTTTAGCACAAACTTAATAAATTTTTCAAAGCCTGCCAAAAGAAAAACGGCATAAACCACAAGAGGCAAGATTCCGGCTATGCGACGTCCGACTCCCGGGGAATATAATAGGTGAGTAATAGGTAATGAGATTCATCTCGCTGCCGCACATTTTGAGCTTACAATCGCCTGCCATCCTTTTGTTTCAGAGAAGCTCGAAGTCCACTTACAGATGCTCCCAATTCTTTCACTTGCTTCACCCACACTCATAACCGAAATGTTCCCCTCTCAAATACACGGAACCCCATCCATAATTTCTGCAAAACAAGCAAATTACCAATCCCAGTTCTAGGAATCTTTGCCTATGAATTGGGACCGAAAAGCCAGTAACCAGCGGTGAGAAGGGCAACGCCGTAGGAAGCAAGATTTTGTATGCGTAGCAAACGTACATAGGCCTTAGAGAAGTCTGGTTCCTCTGGCCTGGAATTTCTGAGTTCTCCTTCCAACTCTTCGACTCGCCGTTCTAACTCAGCCTTTTTTTCCGCTAAAGTAGCATTTTCGCTTTCTAACAGGCCTGCTTCCTGGGCGTGTTTTTGCATCATCTCATCCCATTCTCTTTTGGCTGCTTCGGCTTGTTGAAGTTTGTTTTCCAGCTCACTAATCCTTTCTTTAGCTGTGCCAGTTTCCTGCTGGGCCTCTGCCAATTGCGCTTTCAATGCTTCAATTTCCCTATCTTTTTGTTCCAGAGAAGCTTTGACGCTCGTCATCGACGCTTCCAATTCTTTCACTTGGGAGGCCAATTCCGAGTTTCCACCATCCAATGTAG
>JAIRON010000023.1 GCA_031257495.1 Puniceicoccales bacterium | reverse complement strand
AATAAATAGCACCCCAATCGGTTTGGATTTCCGATTTAAATTACTGACAGGCGTAATTTAACGCTTATTTCGTAAATCGTCGCAACTGCAATTGGGTGATGCCGTATCAAAAGCTCCAGAGTCAACACGCCATAAACTAGAATAAACTAAAATTTAGCAGCCTGTTCCTCTATTTGCTAAATCAGGCGTCACAGTTGTTTCTTTTCAAATTGCCATCTTGGTTTTTGATGAAAATTTATTGACTTGGGCAGCCCCATGTTTCGTAATTGGACAAATGACAGTGCCTTTATTTTTGGGAAATACCTATCTCTTTGAATGTCTCGCACAAGTCATCGCCCAGGAAGCCGATGAAAAGGGTATGTATTTGGTTTTAGACCGGACAGTGTTTTATCCCCAGGGCGGGGGCCAGCCTACGGACGTTGGAACGATAGAATGTAACAACCGCGTTTCAAAAGTCACCAATGTTAGAAAAGACAACGGTGAAATTAAACATTATTTGGCAGAACCGTGCGCAGATTATTTTAAGGACATGAATTGTTTGTGTGTTTTAGACAAAGACCGGAGGATTTTGAATGCGCGCTATCACACTGCGGGGCACCTTTTCAGCACAATTGTTGAAAATTTATGTCCCGAATTAGTAGCAATAAAGGCACACTGTTTCCCCGGAGAGGCCTACGTTGAATTTCATGGTGAAAACGCATGTGACCGGGAGGCGTTACGAAGCAACATGGAAACGGCAATCGCCTCCGATTTGCCAATTTCAACCTTCGAAATGAGCGGAAGGGAGTTTGAGCAAAAATTTTACAAATTGCCATACCCAATGCCAGCCCACGATCAATTTCGTGCCGTACAAATCAGTGGATATAAACCTATCCCCTGCGGGGGAACGCATTTAGCTTCGACGAAGGAAATTGTCAGTTGTGAAATAGGGAAGATAAAAAATAAGAACGGTAACTTGAGAATTTCTTTTACTGTCATATGAATTGCATAAAATCAGCTATTTTTCTGGTTTGTGGCAGAAATTTCTCCCTTCCAAGGGAATTTTATCAAATCAATTTTTTTTGCAAAAATTAGAAACTTTCACAAAATTTTTAAAAGTTTCGAAGAAATAATACCTTGAAATTTGTATTCCCCAAGGGGTACGGGAGGTTTTCACTTTTACAAAATATAGCAAACTTTTTTATGGCGAAAGTTTTGCCATTTAATCTTCGTGAATGTGTACCGGCGGTGCTCCAACGGCAGATTTTATGAGATCATCCATCTCTCGAATTATGCGATTGCAAATTTGACTCAGCTTCATCTTTATCCAGCGCACGGTTTGGCTGTGGTCCCTATAATCCGCCGGCCCATAGGCATCTATCCTGCCATCGACGAGCATCTTATCGTTCTGCTCGAATTCTGCCTCGGAATTTTCGTTATAAACGGCGTAGGCATAACCACCTTCGTGGCGCACAACGGAAAAAGCTGGGATATCACTGGGACCATCGGCGATGTAAATCATATTCGCCATCGGAATTCTCCTGTCAATGAAGTCCATGGCGCTGTTAATATTGATGTCCGGATCCTTGTTACAGCCCTTGTTGATTTCAAAAATGCAGCGCGTTTTCTGCGTGTTATCGATCAATCTACCGACTTGCTGAATTTCTCCGCCGCTCTTATATTCTAGATGATCGTCCAAGAAATTTGGGGGAAGGGGATTTTCGATGAACTCGCAGGCATATATCCCGCTGACATAGGGCGCTATGCTGGAACCGCGAATAACTTCGGCTAAACCGTTGCTAACAATATAGTGCTCGAGGGTAATCTTATATTTTTTGTTTCTTTCGTCGTCGTTAACAAAATCTCTAATTTTTCCAAAAAACTCTGGTAAACCGTTGAAAAACTCAATCTGCGCACCAATTTGAAAGAGTTTTTCGTTAGTTAACTCCCGGAGTAATCCCGCTTTAACGTAGGTTAGCATGTGATTTATTGCCACACTTTCCGCGGAAACATTAATACCGCATTGGGCATAGGCATCCGGCAGTGCATTAACCTCCTTCCAAAATGTTTTCAGATTCAATCCATATTCCTTAAACAAAACCTCCTGCATATAGTCGGGAATTAGGGTTTTGTCGAAATCCCAAATGCACGCTACGACATTGTCGTGCCCAATGGCTGCCCGTTTCCTAGTCATTACATAAGTTCTCCAATTTTCCTTTAAAAAAAGCAAAAATTCTTTAAAAGCAATTCCAAACTATGGATACGTTGCCTGACATTGGTTCGTTCAAGGCTCGCTACGACGAGCTGAGCGCACTAATGGCAGCTCCAGACTTTTACTCGGACCAGCGCAGGGCAAGCGCAATTTCGCGGGAACATCAAAAAATATCCAACTTGATCGAAAAAACCAAATATTTCTCAAAACTTTGCAGCGAAATTGGTGAGGCAAACCAAATGCTAGCCGAAGAGAACATTGACCCCGAATTGTGCGCATTGGCTCAGGAAGAAGTTGACCAAAAAACTGCAAAACTATCCACCGTTCAGCGGGAAATCATGCTCCTCATGCTACCTCCCGACGAATCGGATTCCCGAAATACAGTCTTTGAAATTCGCGCCGGAACGGGAGGCGAGGAAGCGGCCCTATTTGCCGGAGATTTGTTCAGGATGTATTCCCGCTTCGCTGAGTCTAAGGGTTGGACGACCGAACTCATGTCGAGTAGTGTTTCGGAGACAGGAGGATTCAAGGAGGTAATCTTTCTCATTTCCGGGGAAGATGTTTACAAATCTTTGAAATTTGAAAGCGGTGTTCATCGTGTTCAGCGCGTCCCTACCACGGAGGCGAATGGCCGCATCCACACCTCAGCTGCGACGGTGGCCGTTCTTCCGGAAGCCGAGGAAATTGATATCCAGATTGCACCAGAGGATCTGGAGATTTCCGTTTGTAGGGCAAGTGGGCCCGGAGGACAGGGCGTCAATACAACGGATTCCGCCGTACAAATTTTGCACAAGCCCTCAGGAATGCAGGTCTACTGTGCCGACGAACGATCCCAACAAAAAAATAAAATTAAAGCTCTAAAAGTCCTGCGGTCGCGCTTGCTACAGAAAAAAGAAGAAGAGGAACGGGCTAAATATGCAGCTAACCGCAAGGGGCAAATTGGCAGCGGTGACCGCTCCGAACGCATCCGCACCTACAATTTTCCCCAAAATAGACTAACGGATCACAGGATCGGCCTTACTTTGCACAATCTTCCGCAGATCATGGAAGGTGAGATTGATGAGCTCGTCGAAGCTTTACAACGGGCAGACTATGAAGCCAAAGTTTCCGAATTGTTGAAAAAATCATAGCACGACCAAGCTGTCATTGTCTTTCCTTATTCTATCGCTAAGTTTCTTCAAACACCAACCAACCACGGCGACCAGTACAAGGGAGGGCATCCAAATTCCATCAAAGGGGCACGAAACATTAACCAGTCCGTGGCCAATTTTTCGCGAACAATTCAGCGTAAAATTTATTAAAAAAATCGGAACACTCGCCAATTTGTTTACCAGTGCACAGAGGGCAAACATGTTGATAGTCCCCAGCAATAGGGACACTCCTCCAAGAAAAATCACAGCGGATGCCAAGGGAACGAGAAAAAGGTTGATGAAAATTGTCAGGTAGGAAAAATTTCCAAAAAATTCTACGGACAGTGGGATACCGGTAATACCGGCGGCAAACGCCACGCAAAAATTTTCGAGCAAATTGGAACAAACGCTTTCTTTGATTTTTTCAGCAAAGGTGCGACTGCGCAGTTGTTGGGTTTTCCATTTTAAATTTCTTAGCAACCTGTTTAGATTAGAACCGACGCATATTATGCCGAAAACAATGCCATAGGATAGCAAAAAACTTATATCAAACACGCTCTCCGGCGCACGGCAAATATTAACCGCAGCACTATTGGCAAAGGAAGAAAATGCGTTTGATCGTCGGCTAAAAACTGCAGCGGCATAATAAAAAAATACGGTTGTATAGGCGCGCATGGAGGCAGGTGTAGGCCCAATTATGTTCAAATAAACGAATAAAATGGCAATAACCGGCAAGGCTCGTAGGCGGCGTGATAATTTTAGTAGACGCAAAAACCAGTCAAAAAACAACGCAATCACACCAATGTGAAAGCCGCTGATTGCGAAAACATGGGCCGTTCCCGTGCTGCAAAAATCATTCTTTTGCTCACTGGACAGCATGTGCTTCGATCCCGTTAGCATTCCGGTAATTATGCCGATGCTGCTCCTGTCATTGAGCCCGCATTTCAAGGCATAGAGAAATTTTCTACGATATCGTTCGCAGAGGCGGTCGAAACACGATTTTGTGCTTAAATATTTCTCAATCTTTCCCTTTGAAGCGTATAGAAATACGTGATTTTTGCGCAAAAATTTTAAAAATGGCTTAGATTTTCGCTTGCCGATATATTCGACTTGTGTCTTAATTTGTAATTTTTGTCCACGGGCAGGAACTTCTCCATTGTGCTCTGCTATGAAATATATTCTGTGGCCGACGATTTTGTCGTACCGCTTTGGCGCTCCTAAAATGCGGGCGTAGCCGTAAACAACTTTCTCAGAGGTTTTCTCGTGGATAGTGTATGGATAAATCGTCAAAGTAATGGTTTTTCTGTAATTTAACCTTGGATAAATCGCAAGTTCATGGAAATTTACATAGGCCACGCCGACTAGATATAATAGTAAAAAGAAACAAATATGGCGACCAATTTCACTAAACATGATGCTTACCAACATGGCCATTAGGCAAACAAGGAAACAAATTATGCCTGTGCCACGGACGCAGCCGGTGTACATTCCGACCATAAAACCGAACACGGCACAGAGAACAACGTAACTGAATCGATGGCAGGAAGCATTGGGGCTCAAATGAGCCCTTATGTATCAAGATTCTTTTTTTGTAAATATAAAATATATATTTTTGTTATTCTGTGGCTCAAAAGTTAAATAATGTACATGTAAACAATTGTTGCAACGGCTTATACGCCAATAAGTTCTCCGCATAGGACTGTAGTGGAATAATTCGTAATTTTCACATTAGCAAATTCGCCTATCAAGGTATCGTGCCCATCAAAAATTACCTTATCTCCATATTTTGTGTAACCACACAATTTATTTTCACCGCGCTTTGCCTTTCCCTCCACAAGGACTTCAACCTCGTTTCCCACCATCGTTTCATTGTGTTCAATGGAACATTTTTGCACGATGTCTAGCAGAACCTTGTTTCTGCGATCTTTTTCATCGTCACTGACATCATCTGGCAAAGTTGCGGAAAATGTTCCTGCCCGCGGACTGTATTTAAAGACGAAAGCCATGTTAAATCTTACAGTGCTGAGCAAATTCACGGTCTCCTGAAAATCGACCTCTTCTTCCCCGGGATAACCCACGATAATATCCGTAGTTAGGGAAATATTTGGCAGACAGTTGCGCAGCGCTTCCACTATGAAAAGAACACAGGCGCAGGTGTAGGGGCGCCTCATAGCCTTTAAAATACGGTCGGACCCACTCTGTACGGGCAGGTGTACGGAAGGGCAAAGCTTGGCCAACCTGGCATGGGCCGCAATCAAGTCTCTACGAAAGCCTTTCGGATGGGGTGACATGTACCTTATTCGTTCGAGACCGGGGATGCTATTAATGCGCTCAAGTAGCTGAACAAATGGACTTTTTTCATTCACATTTGCCAACGTATTTTGGCCATAATTGTTTACAATTTGTCCGAGTAACGTGATCTCTTTAGTTCCGTTTTTTACCAAGGTCTCACACTCGGCTATGATATCTTCCATTGATCTGTAGGTCTCCGTGCCGCGAGTTTTTGGAACAATGCAATAGCTGCATTTCATGTTACATCCCTGCATAATCGACACGGATGCACAAACGCTTCTGCGGGAAAAATCGTGAACCGATTCGGTGACATCGTTCGCTTTTACTTCTCCAAGCAGGGCAACACGATTAACATTTCCATTGGCCAGTAGCTCAGGTAATTCACCGATGCGGCGAGGCCCCACGATGAAATCAATTCCCGGGTTTAGCTTGAACAAATTTTCCGCTAAGTTTTCCGCCATGCACCCAACGATGCCGAGCAAAACATCTCCCTTGCGAAATTTTTTGCGCGCAAGGTATCTTGATTTTCCCACGGCTTTAATTTCGGCCTGTTCACGCACGCTGCATGTGTTTAGAATATAAACATCTGCAACATCCTCGGAATCAACAACTTCATGACCAAAACTTGCCAACACAGTGGTGAGGCGCTCAGAATCACGAACGTTCATTTGGCAACCGTACGTTTTTATGAATACTTTCCGTGAAAGTGACACGACTCCATTAATTCATCGCCTAAGCCCCTTGTCGAGCTTGATTTGAAAACTGTTGACATCGACCGGACAAAATCATCAAGTTTAGAAGTATTCGAACGATTTCGGCCAAAATTCGTAAATATGCCATCCAATGACCATTTAAGATTTTTTCTAACAATTATCGCAGTGTTTGCAATTTTTATGTTCATCGGATGTTTGGTGAAAATTGACATGCAACCGACTAAGTTAAAAAATCCCCCCGAAGCATCCCCTATAAAGCTAATATGCGACGATTTAAGCTTTCAGCATCGAGCGACGGACGCATTCTTTATTCCAACAAAGTATGGCACAAGATATCACCTTTCTAAGCCGAGATTTGACGAAAATGATAAATATCAAGGGCAACCGATTTTTTCCGAATTGGATAAAATCAGAATTTTTAATATATTTTTAAAACATTTTTCTGAATCGGAGTATTGGGTGATAGCCAGGCTTAATTTGCGCCCTCAAAATGATAAAAACACGGGACCAAAGCATTTCATAGAAAGTGTCGAACGCAAAATCGAAAGGGATTATGGGGTGTCAAAGTTACCCAATTGGGGGCCGGAGGTCCCATTTAAAGATGAATAGAACAGGCACTAAGAAAAAATGGGTATTGGTTGATGGACATAATTTGGCGTTCCGTTGCTTCTATGGCGTCCCAATGATGACGCGCTCCGACGGTCTTCAAACAAATGCGATATTTGGCTATATTCGGACACTCATGCGCCTCGAATTACACCATACCCCAAATGCCATCTGCGTATTTTTCGATAGGGATGGATCGGCCATGCGCAAGCAAATCTTGTCCACTTACAAAGCCAATCGAAAAAAGATGCCTGACGAGTTAATTGATCAATTGAACTGGATGGTGAAGGCATCGTTGGCTCTCGGATATTATGTTGAAACAAACAGCGGCATCGAAGCCGATGACCTGATAGGCAGCTACGCTAAAAAAATCTCCGAAAGCGGGGAACTGGCATACATAGCAAGCTCGGATAAGGATTTTGCGCAGTGTATATCTAAGAATGTTTTTCAGCTTTTGCCGCCAGCCAACACAAGCAAATCCTCTGATTGGCAGTTGCTCGATGAGGCTGGTGTCTATGAAAAATTTGGCGTACAAAATCATCAAATTGTCGACTATCTTTCCCTCATAGGGGATGCCGTCGATAACATAAACGGGCTTCCCGGCGTGGGACCAAAAACTGCATCCAAATGGCTTTCCTGCTTCGATTCCATTGAAGTCATTTACAACAATATCACTAAAATTCAGCCGGAACGTTTCCAAAAAATTTTGCTCGAAAGTAAGGAAATTCTTTCCTGCAATCGACGATTAATCACTCTGCAGGACATAACTGATTTTCAGTTGCCCTATGCCGAAATTCGGCCAAATTTGCAAGAAGTTGAAGAAATTTTAGACGAGCTCAAATTGTATTCAATTTTGCGGGACTATCGCGCCAATAATCAGCGCACACTATTTTAATAGAAAAAGAATCAAAAATCCGAGCAAAATTCTATACCAGGCAAACGGACGCATTCCGTTGGTGCCCAGAAAATTAAGAAATATCTTAATGGACAAAATGGAAAAGATAAAAGCTACAAAAATTCCAACAAAAAACATCATAGGGGTAAAATAATTAAAGATAACTTCACTGTCTTTGATCAATTTGAATATCGTTGCCAAAGATAGGGTAACAACACCAAGGAGGAAGCTGTATTCTGCCGCGTCCTTTCGTCTAAGATTACAGGTATATGCGCCGATAATTGTTGCCATAGAGCGGCTCATGCCAGGTATCAGTGCCAAACATTGCCACAGGCCAATTTTAAGACTAGACAATGTTTGTAACTGATTAATAGTTAAGGAGTTTCGCGCGTAAGAATATTTTCTTTCCGCCACAAAAATTAGAACCGCTCCGAAGATTAGGGCGCAAGCAATGGTGATTGGATTGTACATTAATTTCTGCAAAATTCCATCTAAAAATAATCCTACAACAGCCGCAGGAAAAAATGATAGGAATAAATTTTTGGTTAAACGCAATCCCTCTGAACTGCGACCGCAAAGCGCTAAAATTACACTTAAAATACGCCTGGGGAACATTAAAATTATCGCCAAAATGGAGCCGCATTGAATGATCGTAAAATAAGAATTAATCGCCCGATTACAGTCAAAGGAATTTGGGTTGCCGCTTCTTTTGTTGAGCATCTCGTTGACTAAAATCATGTGAGCAGTTGAAGATATGGGTAAAAATTCCGTTACTCCCTGCGTTATCCCGAGCACAATTGCCGTTTCATAATTACATTTCGGCCTACAGCTTTGTGCAGAACTTTCTGCGTAACAGAAAGTTTTGCAAACAAGACAAATAGCTAAAACTAGTATTTTTTTAATCATAAAATTTCATTTTATATTTCTCAAATAGTTCCCCAATTGCCTTTCCATCGTTTTCTTGCAAATATGGCACAGAATCGTGTAAAATCATCAAAATTTGAAATATCCAGTATTGGGCTTTTTTTGTCAACTTAACCCCCGCAGCGTCGACATTTGTCAAAACTTCGAAGGCGAAACTTTTCAGCTTATCATACTCTCCTTTTAACTTTAAAGTTAAACAATACTCGGCGGCGCATTCCAGACGAAAACTAGTATTTTGCCCGGGGCTAGAATACAGATTTTCAAGCGCATTTGCCGCCGTATCTAAGTATTGGCTGCCTCGATTTTTTTGAGCGATCAAACATTTGGCTCTGACGAGAGACAAGTAGTTGGTATCGCGTACGTTAGAAACAAAGCTTAACCCATGTTCATAGATAAGTTGAGCGTCTTCAAAATCACCCATTGCGCGCAAAATATCCCCTTGGGCAATGCGCGCTGCCGTTGCTACCTCGCTGCCCTGATTTTCACGAGTTATCTGTTCCAGCAACTCGTTCGCATCCCCAATCAAGCCGGAATGAAACTTGAGCAGGGCAATTTCATAATTAGCATAGGGGAGATATTTAACGTTTGTACACAACTTTAAAGTAGAAATAGCACCAGCCGTATCACCGGATTTGTGCAAAAATTTAGCTTCTTTAAAGAAAGACAGGGAACTATATTTTGTCTCACCGAAATTGGTGCGCAAAACTTTAAACGCCTCCGCTGCCGTTTTTGGATCGCTTAGCGCATAGGCTGCGCATCCTTTCATAAAAAAGGCTTTGCCACATATTTTAGTATATTCCTTCGAATTAAATTTACCAAGCAATTCATTGCATATTTTTGATGCCAAAACTAAAGCCTGTGTATTTTGCTTTTTTTTGAGTAAAATTTCTGCCCTAAAAAGTCCCAGATTATACTTTGCCGAAATCAACGCGCCTTCAAGTTTTAGCAAATCGATGTACTTTAAGGCTTCGTCGTACATCCCATTGCGTTTCAGCGCCCTTAGATATTCAACAATCGCTTCAAATTTTCCATAAGCTTCGCCATCTACGGAATCAATGTGGGCGGCGGCGCCTTCATAATCATTGAGCGCTATATCGCTAAGTATCTGATTCACAAGAGCATGGCCACATTTCTCCACCGGTTTTAGCTTTAACACTTCGCCGTACATATCGGAAGCAAGTTTAAAATCATGGTTGTAAAAAAATGCATCGGCAATTTTCAAAGTAATGGCAGTGCGCACATTGCCATCTGCCATTGAGACGCGTAATTTGTCAAGGTAGTGTGCAGAGTTGCGGTACTCAAAAATCTTACCTTCGAGTGCGGTGTAAGCCAAAAGTTCGCAAATATCTCCAAATAATTCATCCTCCGCAAACAAACTGATATACTCTGAAGCTGCTGCCGAACACAAATCGAAGCGTTCAATGTTTAAAGAAATGGCTATCTTAGCCAGCAAAATGGAGCGTTTGACAAAATCGGAGTCTGTTTCTGCAAATATGGAATCCAAAAAATTTGCCACCATAGTTGCATCTTCATTCGTTTTCACGACTCCGACCAATAATTTGAAAGCCAATAGCTTCGTATCCATATTGCAAGAACCGGATAAAATACGCCCTATGTCTGCCAGTCCCTCCTTTGAAAGTACGCCGAGAACTATTGCGCGATACGTTTGCATTAATAGCGTATCTTCCTCATTGTCAATATGTTGTAAACATTCTTCCACTGTATTTAAAGCTTCGGCACGTTTCCCTAAGTTGTTTAAAAACAGGGCATACAATTTTACGAGGTTCTTTTCGTGGGGCCCATCCTTGTAAACTGAGATTTGCTTTTTGAAAATGTTTTCAAGGATATCATTATCGGTGTTTGTGCCCATTTCTGATACAATGTTCTGCAAATTAAAAATATTTATTAACTGCAACTGCTCCTCACATTGGGCGCATTTTCTTGCCAAATCCAGCTCAACATTGGCCTCTTCGAATTTTCGCTTATCGTGTAAAAATAAAGAATTTAGTAAGTGATACCAGGGAAGCATATCATTCCGGAGGTGGGCAAAATTAATTTTTGCTAGGATACTTTCAGCACCGGCAAATCGACGGGATTTGACGAAAATAAAACATAACCTCAACATCAGATCATCGTAACCGGGCAAACCTTCGAATTGACTGAAATTCATTCCATTTACATATTGTTCAGCGAAAGCCCACTGGCCCAGGCAAAGCATGGAATCCAATAGACCAAGTACAGCTGCCAACTTCACTGGCGGAGAATCGGCAATTATTTCCCCATAAAATTTTTGTGCAACGGCGTAGTCAGCTTGCTGAAAGGCACGCTCAGCGCAGCGGTATTTAAACATCGGATCGTCAATTAGAGCACCCAACGCGCAAGTTCCAGGTAAAGCTATCAGACAAATTTGGGCAAAAACTTTCACGCATCATTCTACGGTAACGGATTTTGCCAAATTTCGAGGTTTATCGATGTCACAGCCGCGAAACTTAGCAATGTAATATGCAAACAATTGAACGGGAATAGTGGCAACTATTGGCTGCAGGGCGGGATGGACATCCGGTACAAGAATTAAGTCGTCGACAAACTTATCGACTGGTTCGCTTCCTTCCGCTACCACCGCAATCACCCTAGCGTGACGCGAACGCACTTCCTGAATATTGGCGATATTTTTTGCCAAAATATGCCCCTGGGTTGCCAAGAAAAAACAGGGACATTTTTCCGAGATAAGTGCGATGGGGCCGTGCTTCATTTCCGCCGCAGGGTAGCCTTCGGAATGCATGTAGGAAATTTCCTTTAACTTGAGAGCGCCTTCAAGGGCTATGGGAAACATTGCCTGGCGGCCAAGAAAAAGCATGTCATCGCACTGTGCGTACTTTTCGGCAATCTTTTCTATTTTTTTGCTTTGGTCTAAAACGCGTTCGATGGTACCGGGAAGATCAGCGAGCGCCTTCACAAAAAGGATGCCCTCTTCGAAGGACATGTCCCGCATGCGACCTAGGTATAGGGCAAGCATCGCTGTGATGCAGATTTGGGCAGTGAATGCCTTCGTGGACGCCACCCCGATTTCCGGTCCGGAATGTTGGTAAATTCCACCATCCGACTCCCGTGCTATGGTTGAACCAACGACGTTTGTAATCGCTAACGTGCGAAAACCTTTCCGCTTTGCTTCTTGTAAAGCTGCCATGGTATCGAGAGTTTCACCGGACTGGCTGATCACGAAAACCAACGTGTTCTTATCCAGGGGCGAATTTCGATAGCGAAATTCCGAAGCATACTCAACCTCAACGGGAATCCTAGCATACTTCTCGATTAAGTGCTCCGCCACTAAACAGGCTATCCAAGCTGTCCCACAAGCGCAAAACAATAATCTATCCACTTGCCGAAGTTCCCTTGTAGTCATTCGCAAGCCACCAAATTTCGCCGTACTGAGGTCGTCCGAAAATCGCCCCCGCATAGCGTTTTCAAGCGCACGTGGCTGTTCAAAAATCTCCTTCAGCATGTAGTGTTCATATCCCCCCAGATTCGCATCTTCAACGCGCCAATCGAGCTCACATTTCACCACGTCCACGCTTTCATTGTGCAGCGTTGTTATGGAAAAATCAGATGGGGTTAAGCGGGCGATTTCTCCGTCGTTGAGATACACAATATCACGGGTGTGCTGAACGATGGCGGAAGCATCGCTGGCGACAAACATATCTCCACTCCCAATCCCTAGCAATATGGGGGAACTCTTGCGTGCCACTATCATCTCGTCGGGGTAATCTCTGCACAAAACAGCTAGGCCATAGGTGCCTTGCACATGAAACAAAGCCTTTTGCACGCTCTTCAAAAATTTATTTTCAAAATCTTGTTCCTTGTTAAAATGATATTCTATGAGATTGGCCAAAACTTCCGAATCTGTCTCGGATTCAAAGGTAAAACCGCGACTCAGAAGAAATTTCTTGGTACTTTCGTAATTTTCAATCACGCCGTTGTGCACGATACTAAACAAGCCGTGAGCGCTGCAGTGAGGGTGCGCATTTTTTTCCGACACCACGCCATGTGTTGCCCAGCGGGTGTGACCGATTCCTGTATGACCTCCAACGTTTTTCTGGTTAGCGGCATTTATCAAATTTTCCACACGTCCAACCCTGCGTAACACGCGAAATTGTCCGTTGTCTATGGTAGCTATACCGGCCGAATCATAGCCTCGATATTCCAAACGAGTCAGGCCATCGAGCAAAATTTGCATAGCACTTCTATTACCAACGTATCCTATGATTCCACACATGGTGGCATAGATAAATAACATGCAATATTTTGCGAATAAAAATTTTCCCAACGAGCCACTTTTAATGTCAAAAATGTGCAAATTTTATTGCTGCCCCAGCGGCCTTTCTTAAATTTTTTTCAAAAAAAAATAATTTTTACTTGTTTTATTTAATTTGATAAGACTATCATTAGTCGTTTAATTTTTTGAGATTTTGACTAACTTAGTAAGGAGCATAAATTACGGGTAGTGTTGATTTAAATGTTTTTGATACTGATTTCGAATTCTGGCGAAATAAGTTAAGCACAGTACAGCAGAGGAAAGTGGGGTTTGTGAGTGTTAGAGGAGAAGTGCATGGTTTTGAATTTGGAATTGAACTTAGCAAAATTGATGATCATCAGGTAATGATGCGCTCTTCCTTTCGTTCATCTCCTGTTTGTGGAAAACCTGAAAAAATGACATGTGCCGCAATCGACGCCAGAGATGTTCAGAGTTTGGTTGATGAAGTTGGGGAGATAAACAGGGTAATTTCAAGAAGATTAGCAGATAGAAGAGCCGCAGAGCTTTTTTATTTTTAACTCAAGTTTTTAGACACTTGGCTTTAAAAGCGATGAGCCGTGGAATTGAATTTTCTTCGGCTTATTTTTATTATAAATTTAGCGGCCTATCTTAAATTTTTTCAAAAAAAATAACTTTTACTTAATTAAAACAACTTGACGGCCCTATCATTGGTTCCTTTTCTGTGCGCAAGTTCTTAACTTAATAGGGAGCATAAATTATGAGTAGTGGTGTTGATTTAAATGTTTTTGATACTGATTTCAAATTCTGGCGAAAGATGTTAGGCGCAGCAGGTAACGGGGGACTTGTGAATGTTAAAAGAGAGGTGCATGATTATGAATTTGAAATTGAACTTACCCGAGCTAATGGTCATCAGGTAATGGTGCGCTCTTCCTTTTGTTCATCTCCTTTTTGTAGAAAACCTAAAGAAATGACATGTGCCGCAATCGATGCCAGGGATGTTCAGAGTTTGGTTGATGAAGTTGGGGAGATAAACGAATTAATTTCAAACAGGTTTAAAGGTTGTGGGCAGTACAAAGTAGTTTTCTTTTAATTTTCAACTCAAGTTTTTAGACACTTGGCTTTAAAAGCAATGAACATGGAAATTGAGATTTTTCGGTTCATTTTTATTATAAATTTAACGGCCTATCTTAAATTTTTTCAAAAAAAATAACTTTTACTTAATTAAAACAACTTGACAACCCTATCATTGGTTCTTTTTCTGTGCGCAAGTTCTTAACTTAATAGGGGGCATAAATTATGAGTAGTAGTGTTGATTTAAATGTTTTTGGTACTGATTTCGGATTTTGGCAAAATGCGTTACGCGCAGTACAGGGGAGGAAAGTGGGGGTTGTGAGTGTTAAAGAAAAAGTGTATGATTGTGAATTTGAGATTGAACTTACCAAAGCTAATAGTGGTTGCGTAATGATGCGCTGTTCCTTTTGTTCATCTCCTTTTTGTAAAGAGTCTAAAGAAATTACATGCGCCGCAATCGACGCCAGGAATGTTCAGAGTTTAGTTGATGAAGTCGGGGAGATAAACAAATTTATTTCA
>JAIRON010000013.1 GCA_031257495.1 Puniceicoccales bacterium | reverse complement strand
TTGTGCTTGCGCTGTCGAAAATAGACTTAGAAGAAATGGAAAACTTATCATTTTTTTATATCCTTTGCAAAAAATTATTGATAATGGATGTACCAAATTCGGGGGGCGTAGCAAGATTTTTTAACAAAATTTTAGCAAAGACATTTTAGAAAAAACAAATCGCTTATGCCTCGCTGACTAAATGCCAAATCAACATTAGGTGACATGAAACTTTGGCGGAATCTTTGAAATCAAAAATCACCTGCTAATTTCACGAAATACGAAGGCAGCGTTTTAACACTACCTTTCGTTGAGTTTGTTAGCTGTTTCTTTGCTTCACGCTAGGTCCTGAAAGTTTACTCCGCCATCTACCTATGTTACAACCATTGGAATCGGTGTTACTGTGGGCGTTCTAAGGCCGCGCGACGCTCTCTCTCTTTAGCTTCAAGATGTTCCAATTCCGCTTCTGCTGCGCTTTGTTCCTCTTCAAGAGCGGTGAGTTCATTCCCTAATTCTTCTACTCGACTGCTAATACCGTCAATGCGGCTTTGAATTTCACCAATTTGTTTTTGGTGTTCAGCCCGTCTTGCATTCTCCGCCCCTACCTCGCTGAGATGTTGAGTTTTCCTATGATCCCAGTAAACTACAATGCTAGCGACAGCAGGTATGGCTAAGGGTTGACATGCAACAGCAAGAGCTCCAACAGCAAGAGTTCCTCCAGCCCTAACTATTGATCCCGCCACCGATGCTACTCTTGCCCAGGGCCCTTTTTTTAAGGCCGCGAGACGCTCGTCCTCCGCAGCGTCGAGATGTTTCAAATCATCTGCTGCTGCTCTTTGTCCTTCTTCAAGAGCGGTGAGTTCATTCCCTAATTCTTCTACTCGACTCTTGATATCGTCAATGCGGCTTTGAATTTCATAAATTCGTTTTTGGTGTTCAGCCCGTCTTACTACCTCTCTGATATGTTGAACGCACTTATATCCACAGTAAACTCCTATGCCAATGGCAACAAATGCGGCTGCTGCTGCGGCTGGATATGCAACAGCAAAAGCTCCTACAGTCTTAACTATTGATCCCGCTACCGCGGCTACTCTTGCGTAGAGTTCTTTGGTAGATTTCAAAATACCTATACCTGCTGTAACGGCTAGGCTTTTGCCCACTCCAGCTATTGTTACGGTTTGAGATGTACCTGGGCCAACTGAAGATTGCTCTACTCTTCTAGATTGATCCCCTACTCCCAACTCGCTCCACACACTCATTACGGAACAATATTATGTTTGGTTTAAAAGAAAATGCAAGATTTTTCTGTAAGTTTATTTTTTTGAAAAGAGTGCGGCAATAGATTTCAATTTTTATTCCAACCTTAGGCTTTTGGGGATTATCTTTGTTTATTTTCTTCTTTTTGATCCGGCTGCTACTTCTCCGCTCCTAATCTGGCTATTTCTCTTTGCAATTCTTCGATCATGTCATCTCTATCACTGACATAATCCCCTGCTTTCCTTGCAAGTCCTCTAAACCCATTGGTTTCATCGTCCTGGTGAGCAACTTGCCTGCGCAAACTCGCGATTTCCCTCTCTTATTCTTCAATTTGGGCTTGTCTTATTTGGGTTCGTAAATCGACCAGCCGTCGCTTTAGTTCAGCAAGATCTTCACTAAGTCTACGAATTTTGAGCTCCACATCTCCTTCCTCTTCTTCCGTTTCCCCTTCCACATGATCCATTCTAGCCTGAAGCCACAAAACATATTCCTGGAGTTCTCTATTTTCTGCGATTAAACTTTCTACCTGTGCAGTTAGATCTCCAATTTGAGCTTGAAGATTTTCTATGATTGCTTGAGCTTCCTGCATTTCCGACTCTTCCATGGTCTTATCTCGCTCTAGGGAGGTATAAGCAGAAAGCAACCTGTTGTAGTCCGATCCCAAGTCAGTAAACCTTTGGCTCAGACCGTCAAGCTGCGAAGCTAAATCCACAATCCTACCGGATTTAGCCTCTGATTCTGCGGTTAACCTACCTACCTGTGCAGTTAGATCTCCAATTTGAGCTTGAAGATTTTCTATGATTGCTTGAGCTTTCTGCATTTCCGACTCTTCCATGTCCTTCTCTTGTTTTAGGGAGGCATAAACAGAAAGCAACCCATTGTAGTCCGAGACCAACTTAGCAAAATCCTGATCCAGACTGTCAAGCTGCGAAGCTAAATCTTTAATTTTAGCATTTTGATCACGCAAATTGGCGATTTGTCTTTCTACTTCTTGTTGCTGCACCACATTTACCACATACTGGGCTATTTCTTGAAATTTCTCTGAAAGTTGAGAACTGAGATTGGAAGATAACGAACTGTTCCCGCATCTTTCGCCCAGAAACGTCGTGAAACCTTCTAAAACACTTCTCGTTTCTGCCACAACGTCCCTTCCGGCAAAGTAACCGGGCCCCCCAATATGTTCTCTTGGAGGCACGTCCATTTCACCAAGCCCACTGGCTATGCTAAACCTACGCCCTGGTACTTGATTTATTGCTGACATACCCAAAGCTTCTTATCTCGATTATTCCGTTTTTATAAAAAAAAATAAAAGATTTAACTTAAAAGAAAATGCAAGATTTTTTTCTGTAAGCTTATTTTTTTAAAAAGAGTGCGGCAATAGTTTTCAATTTTTATTCCAACCTTAGGTTTTGGGGATTATCTTTGTTTATTTTCTTCTTTTTGATCCGGCTGCCATTTCTGCTTCTAATCTGGCTTTTTCTCTTTGCAATTCTTCGATCACGTCATCTCTATCACTTACGTAGCCCCCTGCTTTCCTTGCAAGTTCTCTAAACCCATTGGTTTCATCGATTTGCCTGCGCAAGTTGAAAATTTCTTCATCCCTATCGGCAATCTGCTGCTGTAGTTCGGCAATTTCTCCGTTAGATCTACCCACCTGTGCAGTGAGATCTTCTATGAGTGCTTGAGCTCTCTGCGTTTCCAACTCTTCCGCAGTCCTCTCTCGATCTAGGGAGGCATAATTAGAAAACAACTCATTGTAGCTCGATTTCAGGCCAGTAAAGTCCTGAAGCTGCGAAGCTAAATCCCCAATTCTACCAGACTTAGCCTCTGATTCTGCGGTTAACCTACCTACCTGTGCAGTGAGATCTTCAATTTGGGCTTGTAAATCGGCGATTTGTCTTTCCGACTCAATGCCTTCTTGTTGCTGTCGCTGTACCACATCTACCACATTTCCAGCTATTCTTTGAAATTCTCTTGAGAGTTGACAGCAAGAATCGAAAGGTAACAAACCGCCCAGAAACACAAGGAAACCTTCTAAGTTACTTATTACTTCTGTCACAGCATTCCTTCCGGCAAGAGGACTATAAGCCCTATCCATTGGAGGCACGTCCATTTTACCAAGCCCACTGTCTATGCTAAACCTACGCCTTGGTACTTGATTTATTGCTGACATATCCAAAGCTCCCTGTCCCAACATTGTTGCTGACATACCCCAAACCCCTTGTCCCGATGTATTTATTCTACTCATTTTATTCCATTTCTTGTAAAAAAGTGAAAATTGGTACTCAATTTAAAAGAAAATGCAAGATTTTTCTGTAAGTTTATTTTTTTAAAAAGAGTGCGGCAATGGATTGGAGGATAGACTTTTTTTCTTTTTCAAAGGGAAAGTTCACAGATTTGCGTGACTTTTTAGTGAAAGTAGGTTTTCCAGCTAAAATATTACCAAAAATTTCACCATAATACTCGGGTTTGTTGGCAATGTCCGCAATGCTTACTCCGAGGATGGAGCATACTTCTTCGATGTGGATCAATTTTATTGGATATTTTTTTTCAAGCATGCTTGCTAAGTTCGTTTTAGCTTCGGATAAAATTGACTGAATCAGTGCTTTGCTCAGGGGAAGTTTCCCATTGCACCGCTTACTCGCTAAAATTTTTATTTCCGCAGAAAGGTCATATTTTTCATAGGCGTGCGTTTCCGGTTCCCCTTGTATCACTGCTCGCAGAAGGTTATGCCGCCTGGCTAATAGGGCGTGCTTTGGGGAAAGAGGATCGTTAAAATCAAAAATGAACGGAAATTGGTCAAAGTGTGGCTTGGTATATTCAAAAAACAGCTCCGACTTTGTTGGTACCCAGCGACCGTGTTCGCCATTTGTTTCAAAGTTTGGTATCTCCCAATAGTGAAAGATCGTATGACCGTTCATCAAATATGCGTAGTCAAAAACCTCCTCCTGACTGCGGAAAAGGTTGTGTATGAGTTCATAGTTATTGCCATACATCTCACTCCATCGGTAGGGCACTTGGGAGCTTTTCAAGCCGTGTTCCAAATATTTGTTCACCGGCAAACCATTGTAAACTGTAGCTCTGTTGAGCTTGTTCAAGAAGAACAGTTTCTGGTTTCCCCAAACTTCACTGCTAAATTCTTCGCACAGAACATTCACCGTTCCTCCCACAAATATGCCCAGTTGCTTGGCCCGTTCGGTGAAATTTTTCAGGGACAGATGGGTTAAAAATTGGGTGGTTTTTTCAAAAATTATTTTGTCGAACAATTGCTTGCTAGCTATGCCCAGTAACTTGCGCTCGTAGTTTCCTATGCCCTCTGGCCAGGAAAAGAATTCATTCGTGCCGATGTATTTGCTCAGGGCCACAAACAGGGCATAATTTTGAAGCCAATAGTTGTTTCTCTGCTCAAACTCAACGAAGCTGGACAGAAGTTCGTGATCTTTGTTATCAATGCAATGTTGCACGGCGGCGTTGATAAGGCTTAAGCGGGGACTTGTCCGATCTCCCTTGAATCCGATTTTTTCAAACATTTCATCCGCTATGAGCTGCGGCTCTTTGGCGAATATTGATATGGACTTAAAGGAAGTATGGTCCACGGCACTCAAACTCCCAAGCTCGAAAAATTTCACACCGGCAACTCGCAGAAAAGGTAGCAATTTTTCAGCAATGCCAAGGTGAAAAATTCGCCCATTCCACCCATTCACTAGATCAAACCTCAGAGCAAAGTTTTGCCCACTGGCAATTTTTTCCAAAAAAAGTTCACGCTTATTACCCATTGAGGTCAATGATAATGTTTTTTCTCGTAATTGAAAATTTTTTCTATCCTCAATTGATGCCTGTCTCCAGAAAATTGCGTTTTCAGGAAAGAATCGACAATGGCTAGAATTGTTCCTTCGTCCAAGTAATCGCTTCCGAGACACAGAATGTTGGCGTCGTTGTATTCGCGTGCGACAACGGCTAGCGCTACGGACATGCACAATGCGGCACGGATATTTTTACATTTATTTGCGGCAATGCACATACCCATGCCCGTCCGACATACAAGTATGCCGCACCTGGCTTTCTGGTTTGAGATGTCATCTGCGACCTCAAAGGCATAATCCGGATAATCCACCCTTCCCTCCTCTGGTAGAGGAAGGTGGGCGATGGTATCCCAATGCTTTGAACGGAGATACTGGATAATTATGCCAGCAACGGCGTAACCTCCGTGATCACTGCCGATCGACACTTTCATCGAAAAATTTCATCAAAAATTCCATTAAATTGGGAAGCAAATTTTTCACATCAGCTGCAATTTTCCTGTACGCGTCAATGCCTCGCCCGTAGGGATCGCCAATGTCATAGAATGATACGCATTCGGCAAGGGTAAAACACTTTTTCAAAAGACCTTCAAAGTTGTGCAGTAGTAAAAATTTATGCGCATCGGTCATACACAGAACAAGATCGCTTTCGTCCAGCAGGTGGCGATCAACCTTCCTGGTAATGTGACCTTCGAGACTAAGGCCAAGTTCGCGGGCAATCTGCGTGGCATAATGGTGAGCAGGTTCGCCGCTTTGTGCCGAAATTCCACCGGATGATACAATAAATTTGTTCTTCAGCGCACTTTTTTCCAAGTAATCGGCAACTATGGCCTCGACTAAAGGGCTGCGGCACGTATTGCCGGTGCATACAATGAGAATCTTTTTCTTTTTCATGGGTTTTCCAAAAATTTCATAAATGTATGCATTTTTTTTGGAAGTTCGCTGTGAATTATGGTACCATCGTGCAGCTTCAGGATGGATAGGTGGACCATGGAGCCGGAATAGGGAAATTCATTATTTTTCTTCCGGTTTGCTTTGAAATTGCGCTTTAATTCAGCGAAGAGAGGGATTTGTGCTCCGCCGTATTTTCCATCGCCCAGGACTGCTAAGCCGGATTCATGGGCGTGCAGACATATCTGGTCCCGCCGCAAATAGGTGCATTTAGCCTGCCAACGTTCGTATCGATTGGCGCTTTCGATGAAATTGAAAGCAGTATATGATTTTTTCCCCATTTTCGCGGATATGAGCATCACTTCTCTCGATGTATGGTGAGCAATTGGCAGAGAGCAAGCTATCTCCGCTTCCTTGTTACGAGAAGATTTTTCGCATAACAGGTCAAAGGTGAATTCAAACAGGTATGATCCATAGGCATTTTTCAAAATTTTCGTCGCCTCTTTATTTTTTGCAATAAGAAGTATGCCACTTGCGCTGTCTTCTAAGTTATACACCACATCCGGATGTTCCAAATCAAGGCGACCCATGAATGGTTTTTGCAGTCCTGCCCATATTTGCTCCAAGATTGAAAACTGTTCCCCTTTGCAGGGAAAATTAGCAGGTTTGCTAAGGGCTATACACAAATCGTCATTGTAAATGATTGGCAGCTTAATTGACCTGTCTGGGCTATTTGGGTGCCGAACGTAGATCCGTTCGCTCATGATTTCAAGGCGTACTTTATCAATTCTTCCGAGGAAGCCGATTCACCGATCTTTGCCAATCCGTTTCCCACATACTTATCAGCTTCTGCGGGTTTGTATCCGAGGGATATGAGGGCACGTATGGCATCCTGCACCGCATCGGAAGGAGTAGCACCACTGGTCTGTGCAATAGGAGAAACGCTGTCCACTTTGTCTCCGAGCTCGATGACAATTCGCTCAGCGGTCTTTTTTCCAATTCCGTGACATTTTTTAAGCAATTCCGTATCTCGCGAAAATATGGCACTTTTTAGCGTGTTTACCGACAATCTACTCATGATATTTAGAGCAATCTTGGGCCCAATTCCACTCACCCGAGCAATCATCAATTCAAAGAAATCGCGATCATTTTTCGATAAAAATCCATACAAATCGTGCTGATCTTCCCGTATGATTTCGCTCAAATAAAGCTTGGTGACACCCCCAATTTTTGGCAATTTTTCGATGGTTGTTAGTGGCACATTAATGTGATACCCCAGTCCGCC
>JAIRON010000048.1 GCA_031257495.1 Puniceicoccales bacterium | reverse complement strand
AGTGCGAGTATGGCCAAACTCGCAACAAAGGCTGGATGAGCGGAGCAAAATGATAAGATAGCAGAGCCAAACCTACTATTTGAAACACTGGTTCCAATGACGTTACCGACCCGAGAAATCTTCAAAGATACACCTTGGGGCAAGCATCGGCTAGCATGCCTCACGCCAATCTTTATGCAATTGAATGCACCTCGAGCCAGCGAATTAGCCCAATATGATACTGCGATTATTGAACCTAATAAGATTCCCGCTTTTGATATAACAGCCTCTTGGGAAAATCCCATGTTCTCGCTGTATGTATTTGTTACTCTCTCCATAACATCCTTACCCTGAGGGTAGGGTAGTATTTTTTTTTAAAAGGTCAAGAACTTTGTCAGAAAATTACATCAAAAAACTTCAAAAGAACACGATGGGGTTTTAGGATCTGTGCTTACTACTTCCAATTTATAGCTTGAGATTTAATTGATTTTTAAATTCCTACGAAAGATTGAACAACTAATCAGGGTAGGTTCAATTTTTCGTATTATTAATACTTCTTTATTTTTTGCCGAAAAAGCGTTGAATTTCGGCTTTGGTGGCTTTTTTGAAGTCCGAGGTATTGGCCCAGCATCTTGTCGTTGCCAAAGCCTCCCCCTATGGCACCAGGGCAAATCCTACGGCGCATCTTTTCCTCACTTTGGTAAAGTCGATATTGATTTTTTTGGACTTGTAGCCTTCGTTCTTATCATTGGATTTTCCTAGTTTATTTAAACACTATCGTTGGGGGCAAAAATTTTACGAGCGGAAACATACTCTCTCGTTTTTGGTAAATGGGACATTATTTTCATTTTTTCATCTCTTTCATTTTTACCAAAGAGCGCGTCCTAAAAAATTGAACGCCCCCGCATAGAGAACTACACGGGGGCTGGATGGGATTGGGATGGGAGAAATTTTTAATTAACTAAAAATTATCCGAGATAAAGAACTTTTTTTCCTATCGGCAGCATTGCGATGGATAACGCTTTTCTTTACGGCCTTGTCAAGCTCAGATACGTACTCTCTGGCAACGCTCTTTGCCACATTTAAATCTGTCCCCGCAAGAGCAAAAGCCTTCCTTGATAAAGTTTTCAACCTGCTACGAACAACCTTATTCCTCATTGTGTGAGAAATTGTCTGAATTACACTCTTACGCGCTGCTTTTTTGTTGGCCATTCACTAACCTAGTAAAGGTGACATTTAGCTTGAGTTTTTATGTAGTCAAGATATTTTTCGTGAAGATTTTTATAAATTTTAAAAATTTGTAAAATTTTCTTTTTGTTTTGAAGTTTAACAAAGGTCTTGTGTGGTAACGGTAAATATCGCATGCATTGAAGAGTTGGATCTCGTTAGAGTGAGTTTTGTCGGTGAGTGGAGTATGAAAAATGAAGTCCCAACGGCCACCTCGATCATTTGGGAAATAAAATCCAAAACAAAAAAATGTAGTAGCGTTGCCTTCGATGTGTCCAAACTTAAAAAATGGGATACGAGCTTCATCAGCTTCACACTCAAATTCATAAAATTTCTAAAGGGATGCAAATTTAAATTTGATCCCAATTGTCTGCCCGTCGAAATGTTAAACATCATAAACCTTACCAATGCTTCACGAGATGTTTCTTCCCGTGACATTAAACGCAAAGCGCGGCCGGCTGGATTTTGGAAGACATTATTCGAAAAATGCAGGGAGGGTATATTAGATTTTGGCGAAGATCTTAGCTTCATAGGTGAATTGGTTATAGAATCTTGCCGAACTTTTTTTGGAAGGTCAAAATTTCGCTTTAAGCAGTTTTTCCCGATTGTCGAAGAAGTGGGCATCGATGCGCTACCCATAGTATTACTTATCAGCTTTTTAGTTGGCCTAATCCTGGCATTCGTAAGCATCATTCAGCTGCGAAAATTTGGTGCGGGAATATATTGTGCCGACTTAGTTGGCATTGCCATGATGCGCGAGATGGCCTGTTTGATGACCGCTGTGATAATGTCCGGCCGAACGGGGGCAGCATTTGCAGCTACCATAGGTACCATGGTTGTGAATGAAGAGATTGATGCTCTGCAAACGGCGGGGTTTTCTCGTTTCGGATTTATAATCATACCCCGCCTATTTGCGCTTGTTATTATGATGCCGCTTCTGTGCATATTTTCCGGTGTAATAGGTATTTGCGGAGGTATGTTCGCTTCCGGCGCAATGCTAGATATAAACATTTCCCAGTACCTTATGCAGACGAAAGCCGCCGTATCGTTAAATGACGTTTTTTGCGGGCTTAGCAAAAGTGTAGTTTTCGCAATTCTCATCGCCAGCATAGGCTGCTTAAAAGGGATACGCTGTGGCCGAGATGCTGAAGCGGTAGGAAAAGTTACAACTTCGGCCGTTGTTACCAGCATAACTAGCATAATAGTTGCCGATGCGGTATTTGCTTTGATTTTCAACGCCATTGGCATATGAAAAAAGAAATTCCAAAGCTTGAAGTTTCTAATTTAACGATGTCCTACGGGTCCTACGTGGTCATGAAGAGTATAAATTTTTCTGTGAAGCGGAGCGAAATTTTTTTGATCATAGGTGGCAGTGGTTGCGGGAAAAGTACGCTATTGAAGTGCCTAATTGGTCTGAAAGAATGCCCACCGAACAAAATTTTTTACGACGGGGCTGATATCAGCAAAAATCAGGAAGACTTTTGCCATAAATTTGGAGTTTTATATCAAAGTGGGGCTCTGTGGAGTTCAATGACAGTTGCGGAAAATGTTGCCTTACCTTTTTCCGAATACACGAAACTTTCAAAGTCAGATATAGACAGCATCGTCGAGTTTAAGCTGTCTCTCGTTGGCTTGGATGATTTTGGCGATTTCTATCCATCGCAACTGTCGGGTGGTATGAAAAAGCGAGCCGGCTTAGCCCGTGCTATGGCTCTCGATCCTGATATTTTGTTTTTGGACGAGCCTTCCGCTGGACTAGACCCGATTTCTGCGGCAAAACTGGATGATCTTATTTTAAAAATTCGTGAAACTTTTGGGACTACAATCGTAGCCATCACCCACGATTTGGACAGCATTTTCAAGATAGGTGATCGCGCCATTTACCTGGATGGAGAATCGAAATCCATAACTGCCGAAGGTTGCCCCTCCGATTTAAAGAACGATCCGGATCAGGGCAAAGTTTCCGCTTTCCTATCGCGAAAGTACACGGATATTTCCATGCCCCAAAAAGAAGTCAAAATTTACAAACATCAAGGATTGCCCCCTCCAATTTGAAGAGACAACCCGAATTAGAGAAAGTCTTTACTTTTCTATCGTGAAAACAGTGGGAACACTTTCCATTGCTCAGTGTTCCGGCCACATTCCTATCTGCTGAGGGCAGATAGCACATCTTTTCTATATTGAAGAACGGATTGCATCATGCTACTCAGGTTACTTGCCATTTGGAATTTCTCTGACATCCTCTGGGCGCGCATTGAAGTTGTTTGGCCCCACGAATTGATTCTGCCATTAAGCTCTTGGACTTTTGCTTGATTGAGATCCATTTCCTCCTTTGTTCCACTATTAATCATAGGGGTTAGCGCTTGTGCCGCATTTGTGGCCAATGTTGAAATCATCGTGCATATACTAACGCTGGATCCAGCGGCTTGTATTGCTGCTGCCGCTCCGGCTGATGCAATGAGTGGAAGTGCTGGGACAGCTGCAATGACGGCGGCACCTAAAGCTACAGCAGCTCCCCCGTAACAGGCAATTTTCGCCACACCTGCCACGCTCCTCGGAGTCTCAAGTTTTCTCCCAAGTTCGGCCGCTTTATCAGCCGCCTTTTTTTGCTCGCTAACCATCTCATCATTTACCTTTTTGCTTATTTCCCATTGTTTATATTCTTCTTCGCAATTGTCTAAAGCTTTTTTATGGGATTCTAGCATAATGACCATTAGTTTTATCGAAGGATCGGAACATTTATCAACCCAAGCATGAAATTCATCATCTGAATTTGACTTTAATTTCATATTTTCATGCGTCGAATTAAAAGGGTTCATTTCCATATCTTTGCGTAATTTCTTTTCCAATTCATCTGCTTCTTTTTTTGCTTTCGCTTCTGCCTCTGCTTCCTCTTTATTTACTTCTTCCTTCACTCCATCAGAACGTACCCCACGCCACCATCTCTGAAAAAAATTCAGTTTTTTCTTTGAGTTGTTTCCACTTCCATCTTTGTTACTAGGGTTTACTATGGTTAGCGACGGCTCTGAAGCGGGACTGTTAGGGTTGCTGCCATTTTTAGAATCCTCCGAATTGGAAGCATTTGCCTCGGCAGAGGCATGCTCGCTGGGTTTGCTGCTAAACGCGGTAGCTGAACTATTTTTGTTTTGTGTTATTGGATCTGTTGCCATACTGATGCTGCGCATAGGCAGGTAATTTGACTTAAGTCAATCTTTTTTGGAAAAATTTTAAAAATTTGGTCAATTATTTAAAGCCCCATATGGCAACATTGCTTTTATTTGCAGCCGACAAAACGTTTTCTTTGTCTAAAATTATTAGGGAGTCAGCTTCCAGAACAGCCATTGAAATTCCGCTCTCAAGCATGAGCTCCAGTGTCTGTGAGCCAAATATGGGCACATCGAAGCGAAAATCTTGTCCACCTTTGGCGGTTTTTATCAGGAAAGCATCATCCATTTTGAACTTAGACGCACGCCTTATTAGGTCATTTGTTCCGGCAAAATCCTCAACGGCAAGGACCGTTCCCTTCCTCACAATAGCGGACTGGCCTATACCAAGTTCCGAAATACCTTTGGCAATCTTTATTCCGTGTGTCAGATATTTCTCTTTAATTTTCAACTTCGCCTTCGTCATGTTGCCCATCGTTGCCAGATCCTCATCCATGAAGCAGCGCGCATCGAGGACCATTGCACCGGCGTTTTCGATTTCCGATGCAACTGCACCGAAAATGGTCTCCGCATTCTTTTCCTTCAACTTTGACAAGAGGAGAAGAGCTTTTAGATCGGGAATTAGGCCGTGGAAAAGTTTTTTTGGCTGAATTTGCCCGGCCATTATTACGTAGCCAATTTCTCTATTTTTTACGAAGGAGAGTAGTTTTCCGATTTGACCGATGGATATTTTTATGTGTCTGTCACTGGAAAATTTCGAAATTAAACCCTCTTCCGTTTCGCCATCCAGCGCCACTAGGTAAACATCCAAATTGTGGCGTTGCATTCTGCTCCATAGCAGTGTGGGATAGGATCCCCGCCCTGCAAGAATTGCAATTTTTTTGTGCTTCGAAAAGTCCCCGGGCAAGAATTTCGAAAGTTCCATAAACCATGGGGTTAAGTGAAAATTTTCCAAAAGCAAGATTTAAAGCTTGCGACTATCTCTCATAGTTTTACAAGTTTTTAACTTTTGATTTATTGTCTTTGCATAACACTGGAGGAAGAATAAAATGTCTGCACCGTTTTTTCCCGTTTCATCGCGATTGTCACCTTGGACAAGAGCAGCGAATGGAGGTTATTCCGATGATTCGCCACCCCCAGATTCTCCCACGGTGAGTGGTCATGAATTTTTCTACGCAGGCGAGGAAATGCTGCGCCAATTTGTAGGCTCTTTAACGGATGTCGAACCGGATACGCGCAACGAAATCTATACTTTACTTTTTCGTGATGCTGAAGCAGTGGCACAGTACACTGGTGGTTTAGAAGAAAGCCACAGGTCAGTTAGGGGATTATTTGTTGATAAAATCCATGTTTTTTCCGACCCAATCACCCATGTTCCGCTATTTATAAGAAAGCCAATCGCCATGGCATCGCAGCTTTCCAGGGCTAGCCGCGGGTTTCACGGTGGTGGCGTTTACGGATTTACTGGGCCAAGGCTACTCTATGGCAGGGTGAATGTGAGAGAGCATCGCCCATTGCTAAACTTGGCCATGCTAAGGTTTTTAATGAGAGCTCTGAGAGAAGAGCCAAATTTAGATCATTTGTGGCATTTTTTTGCCGAACCTAGAATTATTTTGAGCAGTAACGGAAAGGCTTTTCAGGTAATGGAGCACTTGGATACTGAGATCAAAATATTTGACCAAACCTTACCGAGAAATGGTCGGACGCTAACACAGCTTGTTGTAAATCTTTGCGAGGCAGCATGTGTGGCCAATGTTACGTTTCAATGCGACTGCTGCACAAACAATCTGTGCCTCGTTAAAGATGAAGTGGGAGATATTTGTGGTATTCGCTCCTTTGACTGCGACATTATGAATTCCGGCGACAAAGGAGATTTGAGCGAACTTCTTGATTTTACAAATCTACAGAAATTCGATGTGAGAAATTCTTCTTTTCAAGTAAATACCACCTTGGGATGTTTCGACATGCGTGCTGCCCTGCCACCACTAATTTCAAGACCACTGTACGATGCCCTTAATCGCTCTATGGATAGATTAAGGGCAATCGCCCTTGCATTTTCCTCGGATAGATCTCAGGGCATACCATATCTATTACAACATGGCGGCCTACTGGAGCAATGGCTAACTCGAGTTATGATTTTAGGCGAAGATGGCAGGTTATACCAGAATGCAGAGTCGGAAAACAGTGTAAACTTTGACGAATCCGCCGCATTATTTGTTTTATACAGGGTTGGCTGCTCAAATAGGTCGCAATCATTATTTGCCAGTTTATCATTCGTTGATCTCCGTGAAAGATATTCCCAAAAATGTTCCCCGGAAAGGGAAGCGGAACTGACGGCTTTTTTTCGACATTTTGGCATAGAAAATTGGGCAGCTGCATGCCCATCAATGGAATAAATTCCGTTCTACGTTTTGGCACAAACCCTTCGCTTAGATTCTATGGAGAAAAATTGCCTATTTATAGGCGTCAATGTATTTTTACCTTGGGAGTAAAAAGTAAAATTTTCGTCTACCTGTGGGGCGGAAAATTTTTACCACGAAATTCCCTTTTTCCGTGAATATATCACGCAATGGGTTGCAATGTCTAGGATGAAATTTTCAAAAAAAACTAAGATTTAGCTTGTAGTTATTTCATTCAGCTATAAAAGCCCGTTTTTTTTGCATAAATCATGCAAAATAATGTTAAATAAATATTAGGAATAATATGTCAAAATCACCGTTTATTATTTCACCATCTTTGTCCAGTTCAGATCGAGTGGCGGCTAAGAGTTGGCCAGAAAGCCAATCATTTGCAATAGCCAGGGAAGAATTTGCTTATGCGGGTGAACATATGTTGCGTAAATTTGTAGATTTTTTGCCAGACATTGATCAGAGTGCGCGTGAAGTGGTTCATTCCATGCTTGTTCAGGACGCCAGAGATGTGGCATCAACCCTCTGCGCTTTAGAAAAAAGACAGCAACGGGCAAACGGATCCTTCGTCACTACAATTGATGTTTTTTCCGATCCAATCACCCATGCTCCGCTATTTATAAGAAAACCAATTGCCACAGCATCACAATTATCCAAAAAAAATCGAGGGCTCTCCATTGGAGGCATCTATGGCTTTAGAGTCCAATCTATTTTTGGCAGACCCTCTTTTAGGGAAAATCGTTCAACAGAGAACTTATTTATGCTAAGACTTTTAATACGCGCCTTCGAAGAAGCTGTGTACCCGAATTATTCATGCAAATTTTTCGCTAGGCCGTGGCTAACTTTAGATGACAAGGGGCAAGCATTTCAGGTAATGGAGCACTTGAACACTGAGATCAAAATATTTGACCAAACCTTACCTAAAAATGGTCGGACGCTAACACAGCTTGTTGTAAATCTTTGTGACGCAGCGTGTGTGGCCAATGTTACGTTTCAATGCGACTGTTGTGCAAACAATTTATGCTTCCTTAGGGATGCGTCGGGAGATATTTATGATATTCGCTCCTTTGACTGCGATATCATGGATTCCGGCAACGAAGGAGATTGGAATGAACTTCTTGATTTTACAAATCTAC
>JAIRON010000028.1 GCA_031257495.1 Puniceicoccales bacterium | reverse complement strand
AATGACGAGCCGCTGGTGTTCCGGTTATCGTGTCAACGGTAGCGCCGGGTAGCTAAGCTCGGACTAGATAAGCGCTGAAAGCATCTAAGCGCCAAGCTATTCCCAAGATGAGGTTTCCCCGAGGATTTAATCCTCCTGAAGAGTCCTGGTAGACCACCAGGTTGATAGGCCGGATGTGTAAGTGTGGTAACACATTAAGCTAACCGGTACTAATGACTCGTGAGGTTTTATTTTCTTCCCAACGTCTGATTGAGTTGGAGTACCCTATGCATTAAACTTTTAATTTTTAGATCCATGTTTCCTAGGACATTCTTTAGTTGTACGTTTCATTTTTCCCAACTTATGAGCTCCAGGTAACATGGAAGATTTTTACGAGACTAACATTGAAAGAGTAGTACAAGCAATCCCATTCAAAATCTAGGGAGCGTTGCTTTAAGTTTCATCCGTTACCCGGTGAGCATTTTTTACAGGTTTAGGACGGAGGTGAAGCATAAACGACCTGACAAAGTTGAATTGTGGGGAAGCTGTAAGCGTTTCATTGTTCGAAGTTGACATTTTTTCTACTTTGAATGAAGCCCGAAGGTACACTTTAGGCTCTGTCGATGAAGGGAGGCGCTTTGCATACTTCTTTAACGGGGATGTAGGTGATGTTTTCAGCGAAAAATGTTAGTAATTCGGATCATGCGTGTAGTTGTGCACTAGTAGCGCAGTCCAATGATGTACGTCTTTGCGGAGGAAGGTTCTTTTTCTGCAGTGTTGCTCCATGTAAAAATCTAGAGACTTTTCCGGTAATCATAGGCGAAGGGAAACACTCGTTCCCATTTCGAATACGACCGTTAAGCCTTCAGCCGTCGATGGTAGTGCTGCCACGCTGTGGTGCGAGAGTAGATTGTTGCCGGAATTTATGCCCCGAAGCTCTTAAATTGAGCTCCGGGGTTTTTTATAAAAGCATTAAAACCCACTTATTATTTGCATCCCTGTGTGGATTAAGTTAATTAAACTGTTATTATTTCGGGGGCCTTTTTCAGCGGATCGTAGACTATTAAAAATTTTTGTCCATTTTCGTCTATCGCAGCTTTTACAGCGACAAAGTGTTCAAAAACTTTCAAATCTCTTGCTTCTTGCGATATTCCGTTATTAAATGCCCTTTGCCAAACATTGTTAAAGGGTTCCCTTTCAAAAAAGGGGACACTATTCCATGTGTCTCTCGAAAGAAGCCCTATTTTTGGTATAGTTATCTCGGCCTCAAGTCTTTCCTCAAGATCAAAGCTGCTTACATACAGTCCTAATGACGCGATCTTAGCTAGAATGTTCCCTAAAAGATTTAGTATGCTTGCAAGCCAAAAATTTGAGTACACTCTTTTGGATAGTAAGCCGGGTTTGCAATTTGTGTCATAAATGGCGGACATTCTTTCAAAGGCCTTCAATAGGATGTCTTGGCGCTCCCCAATGGATTTTTTGGTTTCGACGGCAGGAAGGAGAAGTTCAGCTTTTTTATTAATTGCGTTTTGGCACTGTTTAATGCGCCTCTTCCTTTCTTCACCTACCGTTGGGGCCTTGCGCCAACTATGGCTTTTATAAGCTGGTTGATCCTTTAGAGAATCGTTGGTAAAATTTTCTGCTTTGGCTAACTCAAACTTGAGAACTAGATTTAATATTTCAGTATTGCCACAAAATGCATCAGATATGGCAGTGAATGCACTAACAGCGCCACACGTGTTTAAATAATTTTGTTTAAATATATGCTCAGCTTCCAAGAATTCTTGGCTTTTGTGAAGGAAAAAACACCCTTCATTGGCATTCTTCATGAAATATTTTGCGAAGTCACTTCCATAGGCTAACACACTAAATAGTGTGGATATTGCAAGAAAATCAGATGGCGACTTAGGATTTTTCCCGTCAAAATCATTAAGCAACACAGTAAAATAAGTTTTTTCGTTTGAGTCAAGCAATGAAAGCGTTTCGTCAGCTTTAACAAATATTCTTTCCGGTAATATTTGCTTATAGCTGCTCGGGCAATTATTTCTTGATATTCCAAGCCCAATGTAGGATCGAAAACTTACTAATTCTGAATTTGATATCGATTTATCATTTAATACCCTCCCTCCCTGAGGGGCGGAAATTAACTTGAAATTTGTATCGGATAATAACGTGTGCCGGATTCCCGTTTCGTTACTTTCTACGCTTTGTAAAGAAGGTAGATTTGTAGTACTGCCTAGTAATCTTTCTGTCACAGGGAAAAAGTGTACCATGTGTCTTTTTTTATCAAGGATATTTTTTGAGCTACATGCATAATTACTTGCTTTTTGGTGTAATGTTGGTAATTTTTGCGGAATTCTGTGTAATTGACTTTGCAAAAACTTGTAAATTTTCCGGTGATCATAGGCGAAGGGAAACACTTGTTCCCATTTCGAATACGACCGTTAAGCCTTCAGCCGTCGATGGTAGTGCTGCCACGCTGTGGTGCGAGAGTAGATTGTTGCCGGAATTTATGCCCCAAAGATCCCTGACCTTCGGGGCTTTTTGTTTATTTGGGCTAAATCTTTTGCCCCAAAATTAAAATTTAGCATTGACAAACGCTGGAATTTTCACACCCTTTCCTGAATGAAGGGTTTTATCCTAAAAAAAGGGGGATTGTATGAAAAAAAATTGTTATGGACTATTGGTGGCTTTGTTAATGTGCGCATCCGTTGGACTGTCCTGGCAGCCATTGTGCGGTGAACCAAGAGGAATGGCTCATAAAATTCAAAAAATACGGAGAAGTGATGTTCATTTGAGAAATGTACGAAAACCGGTTAAATCCGCCCCTCAAAAAAATGCAAGGACTATTCGCTTGAGCGTGTGGGATTCAATTGCTACTCAGATCGCTGCAGAAGCTGGCAAAGAAAAACATTTAAAATTGATAAGTGGCCTCGACGAGCAAAGTATTGCCACTGTGAATAGGATTATTTCCCGTTGCCAGCAAGTGCAAAAAAATCAAAAAGTATTCGCCAATGAGCAGGAGTGCCAAATTTTGTTGGACATGCAGTCCAATTTTTGGGACAAAATAACCAGGACTGCCGATGGTAACTTTGCCTGGAAGCAATACATTTTGCCGGTGAATCATTTTGAATCTCAAATATTCTATGACGAGATGCACATTGATAGGTTGAAAACTTTGAATAACATTAGAAACAAAGATATAATAGACGCTGGAGCATTTGTTGGAGACTCGGCGCTGATTCTTTCTCCCCATACCAATGGAAAAATTTTTGCTTTTGAGCCGGTGTCAAAAACTTACGCACTCCTCCAAGAAACAATAAAAATAAACAATTTGCGAAATATCATTTCCGTAAATATGGGGCTTGGGGATAAAAATGAAGTTAGTAGTATATGCGTACGGGGATCTGGTAGTTCCTTTGTTTTCAATGAAAGCAGTGTGAAAGCTAGCGATATTGAAGGTGGCATACAAGTCACCACAATCGATGATTTTGTTGCAAAAAACAACCTGCAAATTGGTCTGATCAAGGCCGACATCGAAGGCTTTGAACAGTACATGCTTAGGGGAGCCGAGAAGACGATAAAGGAACAAAAACCCATTTTAATGATATGCATATACCACAATAGTAGCGACTTTTTTGATATAAAACCGTGGATAGAATCATTGAATTTGGGGTACAAATTTAGGATAATTAAGCCCGTGAACAGGACAGTGTTATTGGAAACGGTATTGATTGCAGAAGTTATTTAGTGAAAAAATCTACGTTGCATCATATCGCTTTTGAATTTATGCCCCAAAGATCCCTGACCTTCGGGGCTTTTTGTTTGTTTAGGCTAAATCTTTTGCCCCAAAATTAAAGTTTAGTGTTGACAAGGGCTGGTGTTTTTGTACATTTTTTACTTAAAAAATTTACCTTAGATAAAATAAAAGGTTCGAAAAATGAAATTTAGTTCAAAATTTATTCATGGTATTGCATTGGTGGGCCAATATTGTTCCAAAAGCCATTTAATTTGTCACAGAGTTTTGCCATTACCTTTGGCTGCATTTTTGCTGATTTTTGCATTGATTGTGCCAATGGAAGGTAGCCCTAATAAGGCTAGTAATATTTTATATGATCGAGGTAATATGCTTAAACAGAAAGAAATTAAAATAAAAGAAGATGAGGAGTCTAAACTGAGGGTTAGGTCAGAAGTTATACATGGAGCTTCACTGAATGACCAATACGATTCAATTACGATGCCGGTTTATCGCACAACTATATTTGGATTTAAAAGCGTTGAGGAATTGTTCAAACGCGGAGTTGATATTCTAAGTGGTAAGAGGGACGATGAGTTTACTTACGTGAGAGCTGGAAATCCTACAAATGCCGCATTGGAGCGGCGTCTTGCCAAGTTGGAAAGTGCGGAAAGTTGCGTTGTTACGGCAAGCGGCACGGGAGCTATTTCAACGGTAATGTGGACTTTCTTGAAACAAGGTGATCACGTACTTGCAGATACAACCCTCTACAGTGGTACACGTGTCTTGCTCGGTGAGCTGTTGACAAAATTTGGCGTTAGGGTTGATTTCGTCGATTTTAATGATTTGAGCTTACTTCGGAAGTCTTTGAAACCGAATACGGTGATTGTTTTCTTTGAATCTCCTTACAATCCGGCACTAAAGATAAATGACATTGCCCAAATTGCTAAGATTGTACACTCCTATAAAAAAGACATTCGCGTAGTATTTGATAACACCTTCGCAACACCTTATTTGCAAAATCCACTGTTGTTGGGCGCAGATATCGTCGTGCATTCAATAACGAAATATATAGGTGGACATTCGGATATTATGGCCGGTTGTGTTTTGGGAAGTAAGGAAGACATGCAAAAAATTCGCTTTACTGGTATTGAAAATGCAACGGGTGCGGTTATGTCGTCCGACAATGCCTATTTGGCTCTTCGTGGCCTGTGTACTTTGCCGATACGCATGGATCAGCAATGCAAAAACGCGATGAAAATTGCCCAGTACTTGGAAAAATCTCCCTATATTTCTAAAGTGTACTATCCCGGCCTAGAATCATTCCCTGGACACAAAACGGCCAAAAAACAAATGCGTGATTTTGGTGGAATTGTTAGCTTCGAAGTGAAAATGGGTTTTGAACAGATGAAGAGATTTGTTAATGGCCTCAAACTTATTAAGCTTGCAGGAAGTTTAGGAGGAGTCGAAACTGTGATCGAACATCCGGCATCCATGTCCCATTTCAATTATACGCCGGAACAATTGGCGGAATCCGGGATTGCGCTAAATCAGTTTAGGCTCTCAGTTGGTATCGAAGATGTCCAAGATTTAATAGATGATTTGGAAGAATCCTTCAAAAACAGTGTTTCTAGGTAGGATACGCAGAAAAAGGTTCATAAAATAACAGCATTTAATTCGAAGGGAACCATTAATTTTTCTTTTGCCATTTTTAAGTTTTTCTATTTTCTAACGAAATTTTCCTATTCCCTTTACATTGCTCCTAGAATGATTCCGTTCCTATTTTCCGATATGTCATACTATTGCCAATGAAATTTTTCACCATACTCCAAACATCTTTAACCTTCAGGGGTTTTTTAGCCGATATTTTCTGTGGAGAGCTTTAGGCTTTTCGGCTGTATTTTCTCAAAATTATGACAAGTGACAAGTATTATTTGGGGAGGCTTGCTTATTTGTGAAATTTTTCCAGCCTATGAAATGTGGAAGTACGGGAATATTTTTGTCCCACATCTCCGGTGGAATGGCGAAAGTGGTTGGAAAAAAACGGCACTCTGAAACGGGAGATTTGGCTGCTGTTTCCCCACAAATGCACCGGGCGACAATGCGTCTCATACTTTGAGGCGCTAGAAGAAGCCCTTTGCTTTGGTTGGATTGATGGCATGGTAAAGCGCTATGATGGAGTGACTCTTTCGCAGCGCTTTAGCCCAAGAGCGCCTAAAAGTTCCTGGAGTGAGGTAAATAAGCAGCATGCTAGGTTGCTCATTGAGTCTGGAAAGATGACACCGGCTGGCCTTGGCGCTTTGCCAGATTTGAGCACGGATAATTATGTCATGGCGCAAGACATTTTGGAAGCATTGAAGGGTGATGAGGTTGTGTGGAAAAATTTCTGCGCATTTCCGGCGTATTATCGCAATATCCGTGTTGCTGCCATTGAGGGCTGGCGCCGCCAGCCGGAAAGATTTCAGCGTGCGTTGGATTATTTCATGGAACAAACGCGGCGCAATCGTCGCTATGGTCGTTTTCGCTAACCGCCTGAAATATTTTATTGACTTTCGGCTGAAATTGTGAGGAAGTAAAAAGGTGGGCGAAAGTCCACAACTATGGTAGATTTTTCCTAAAGACGGTTTGTTTATTCGGTGCAGGACGAGGCGGTTTTGTTGCCAAGGCTTTCTTTAGTTGTTACTTTTTTAGGAAAAATTTCATGTACCACAGTCCTATTCATATCAAAAACCTTTGCCTCTCGTTTTCACACAAAATTTGCTTCGAAGATTTTAGCGCCACCATCGAATATGGCAGTCGCATTGCGATAATTGGCAGGAACGGCAGCGGAAAATCCACGCTTTTAAAGATTTTGCGGAGAAATTTTGAACCCCATGGGGGAAGCATAACTATCCCGGAGAACACCGTGATCGGCTATGTGCCGCAAATTGTTGAAGATTTTGAAACATTGAGCGGTGGGCAGCGATTAAATAAATCTTTGACACAGGCTTTGAGTGTGGGGCCCAATATATTGCTGTTGGATGAGCCGACGAATCACCTAGACATTCCCAATAGGCAAAGCCTTATGAGAATGTTGCGGTCCTACGCAGGCACACTGATTGTCGTTTCCCATGACGTTGAACTTCTGCGCAGTTGCATCGATACACTATGGCATATCGATGGCGGGAAAATCAATGTGTCCACGGGAAACTATGATGACTACATGGAAAATATCAGGGTGAGACGCTTGGCAATTGAGGTGGAACTAGCGCGCCTGGAGCGGCAAAAGGACGATATACACCTTGCCTTGATGAAGGAGCAGCGACGGGCGGCAAAAAGTAGAGCCCATGGGAAGAAGATGGTGGAGCGGCGGAGGTGGCTACCGGCTGTTGCCCATGACAAGGCGAATAGCGCTGAGAAAGTCGCCGGAAAGAAAAACGTAGCCATTGAAAATAAAAAAAGGGAATTGAATGAGCAGCTGTCCGCTCTGCGATTGCCAGAGGTAATCGTTCCAACATTTTTTCTAACCACTTCCGGCTGTGGCAATTACACCATTTTATCCATTGGCGATGGGACCGTCGGTTACGCGGATGGGCCTCCCCTGCTTACCCACATCAATCTTTCGTTGCAATCAAGGGATCGGGTGGCAATTTTAGGCAGAAACGGTAGCGGAAAGTCCACGCTGGTTAGAGCAATTCTAGGCAGTGTGGATGTGGTAAAATCCGGAGATTGGAAAGTTCCCAAGGGGGAAAACATTGGGTATTTGGATCAGCATTATAATACGCTGCGTTTGGACAGTTCTCCCTTTGAATCGATCTGCGAAATTGTGCCCACATGGCCCCAGACGGAGGTAAGAAAGCATCTGGCCACCTTTCTTTTCAGGAAGAATGAAGAGGTAAACTGTCCGGTAAATCAACTATCCGGTGGTGAAAAGGCTCGCCTCACCCTCGCCCAAATCGCAGCCAAAACACCCCAGTTGCTGATCTTGGACGAAATTGGCAACAATTTAGATCTGGAAACGCGGCAGCATGTCATTCAGGTGCTGAAGGATTTTCCCGGAGCAATGATCCTCATTTCCCATGATGCCGACTTTTTGGAACAGGTGGAAGTCTGTGGCTGTTACACCATAAATGATTCTTCCATTGGCTACGAATGCCTACTTCGATGAATCCTCCAACAATACTCTAAATTGAGTATAGGTATTTTTTCTGCATTCTCCGTTTTTCAAAATCCGCCAATACTGCCATGGCGTTTTTTGGTCCTCCAATTCGCAGTCCATACCATTTCAATTATCTTCCCTAAACGCGTAAAAGGCGCGATGCCATCTATTTTTGTCAAACATGTTGATGCGATCGGAGAAATATTCACTTATTTGCTTCCTCAAACACCCAAACTCGCTCACTAAAATCCTGTTCGATGGAATGCGTTATTTTTTTGAAATTTAATAACGGTTTCCATGTACTTTCCCAGAGCATCCCAGTTTTACAACTTTCCCATTATTTCTCCCGGATAGGAATGTCTCCCTTTGTTAGGCTTGTGATTTGCGTACTCATAGGGTTCATACATGTGAAACATTGCCATCGTTCAACTTTTTAATCCCTTGAAGTATTTGGATCGTTATAGACTGAGTTATCAACGTTTCTCTTATTGCTTTGGTAATTAAGTCGTAAAATTTAAGCGGTTTAACCATTGGCATCATTTGCTGTTTCGATGATGCCGCCTAAGTGGATGCAGTTTGGCCGGTCTCATATGCAATTGTTCCGAATTCATCCATCCTCCACGGACGAGATCCTTGCTGCTTAACCCCAGTGGCATAAATCGCAATTGTTTTAATATCAGCCCAATTATAACGCTTGCCGTTGGGGAGAACGGTTGCGAACCGATATGTCGGTGGTTTGACGCCGGGATCGGATATTTTTACCATGGCCAAGTGCATAGGAAAGCCCCTTGTTCCCCAGTTTCTGTCTCCAATGATGTAAGGCTTATCTTTTTTGAGCTTGGAGGGATCTAATTTTAGCAGCGCATCGACGTCAATGTTTTCAGCATGGCCTCCCGCTGAATTGGCTGTAGCTATGCGCATATAATTGCAGCTTTTACCGGCGGCTCTCCGCTGCTCAGCTTCGCTTTTCATCTTTTCCATGGCAGCTTCGATAGAACGGGAGCTATCGGAGGTGAGCATGGGTGCTTCAGTAAGGTTTTCTATGCCATGGCGCATGAGCATGGTGCCACGGTCGCTGTCGTCATGGCCTTTCAAGCCCTTGTTGCCAAACAGGGACGCTTGGAAATAAGCGGCAAAAAGTACATCGTTTGCATCGAATGGACGCAACAGTAATACCTTGCCGTTTCCCTTATCGCGCATTATGCCACAAGCTGCCTGCACATCCACTTTATTTTGGTCGAGAATTTTTTTAGCTTCACTCTCCGGTCCCCTCGATAGGTCAACGGCAACGCAGCCATCTTTTATGGGCGGGAAGTGGAGAATATATCCGCTGGGAGTGTTGGTTACGCCGGTGGTTAGTCCCTGTATCATCATTCTCGCCGGAATGGCGGGGTTATTGTGTATGTCCGCATTAATTATGGAATGTATGGTGCACGTTGGTAAGCCAGTCTGCCTATGCGGGGAAAGCAGGGAAGCAAGCACGGCCATGTTCAGTTTCAGTGGGGGTTGTCCCCCTGGTGACATGAGAGATAAAACTTGCCGTCCATAATCATTGGACTCGAGGTCACTCGCATCATTTAAAACTGAAAATAGCTCCCCATTCCCCAGTACTCTGGCAGCTTGTATGCGGGTGAGTTTAATGCCCGGAACGGTGGAACATGGAGGCTGATAAAAAAAGCTTCCCTTGTCCTCCAAGGCTAATTTTAGCACGGCGACCCTTTCCGGGTTTATTTTCCCCAATTCGTCGAAGCAAAAACTCGCCATTGAGATGGCTATGGCCTGCCCCACTCTACGGGAACGGAGAAATTCACTCACCTCCGAAGGATCAAGCTCAATGGCTTTTTGAATTGAAGCCTGCAGTGGTAGCAGAGCTTCATCCTTGCTGAGAAAGGGGGAACATTTCTCTATTATTTCCGCGTCCCCTATCTGTATGACGGTGAATAATTTGAGAAAAACTTGCCTGTCTCTGGCTATAAGCCGCCGCAAAGCTTCGGTAGGAGCATATTCCAGCAGGGCACGCCTATCTTCGGGTGACAAGGCCGCTAGGCCTGCCATTTCCAAGTTCAAGAGATATTCATTCGTTTCAGATAAAAATTCATCACTTAGATCTTGAAACTCTGAAATGTTTCCAAAGCATTTAAAACACTTAGCCCTCAGCGCCACATCTTCCGGTCCCAGGGCGGCAAAAAGCATTAGAAAAACTTGTTTCCTTTCAGGATCTCTATCAACGAGTCCTCGCAAAGCTTCGGTGGAGGCATTTTTCAACAACGTGCGTTTATTTTCTGCAGACATCAGTTCCAAATCATCGACGGTGCGGTTTTCTATGGAAATGTAAGGAGCGAACGTATTCAAGATCATCCACCATACTCCCCGGAAAGGCCACCTGCAAGCCCTCCATAATCCTTTAAAAGCACCCACTGCACTTGATTCAATTGGTATTTGGGGAGCTTTTATATCAGGAATGACGGGAGTAGAGGTTCCAT
>JAIRON010000040.1 GCA_031257495.1 Puniceicoccales bacterium | reverse complement strand
ACATGTTATCAATTGTTCATTCAGGTGCACTCAAGGGAATTGAGGTTGTGGATGTAACCATAGAGGTGAATTCCGGCGAACGCGGTGACCCTCGCTTCATAATGGTAGGTCTTCCGGATGCTGCGGTGAAGGAATCCCATGACCGTGTATTTTCAGCTTTAAGCAACAGTGGCTTTGCCTGTCCACGTATGCGTACAACGGTTAATCTTGCTCCCGGATACATCAAAAAAGAAGGCTCATTCTACGATTTACCAATTGCGCTGGGTGTGATACAGAGCACGGGACAGGCCAATATGCATCTGCTCGATGGGTTTGTTATCGCCGGTGAGCTCAGTTTGTCCGGTGCTATTTCTGACATTCGCGGAGGGATTGCCTTTGGCCTGTACGCAAAGCAACATTCAAAGAAACTAATATTGCCTCCAAAATCCGCCAAAGAAGCAGCTTTGGTGGAGGGAGTTGAAGTCTTTGTAGCAGATTCTTTGGTGAGTGTCGTCGCGTTTTTATCGGGAGACGTTCCCCTGCCCAGGGCTCAATCTTCGATCGGAGATTTCTATTCCATTGAGCAGGATTATGCCATTGATTTTTCCGATGTTGTTGGCCAGTTTGCCATACGCAGGGCCGTTGAAGTTGCAGTTGCCGGAGGGCACAATTTATTGATGATAGGTACGCCCGGATCGGGAAAATCCATGATAGCTAAGCGCATTCCCACCATAATGCCCCGGGCCAGCATGGAGGAAATGATTGACATCATGAACATATATTCCGCTGCTGGTATGAGCTTGAGCGAGGAAAATTCCTGTTTCAGGCGGCCATTTAGAGCACCTCACCATACCATAAGTTCGGTTGGACTATTGGGAGGAGGGGTAATTCCCGGCCCCGGTGAAATTTCATTGGCTCACAACGGCGTACTTTTTTTGGACGAATTGGCTGAATTCAACCGCATGACGCTCGAAGTATTGCGCCAGCCGTTGGAGGACGAAGAAATCACTATTTCACGCAGTTCCGGAAAGGTTACTTTTCCCTGTTCAATCATACTTGTTGCCGCTATGAACCCATGTCCATGCGGTTTTCTCGGTGATAAAACGGGCCGATGCAAGTGTTCCCCGAATTTGGTTGCTAAATATCGTTCACGCATTAGTGGCCCACTGATCGACCGCTTTGACATACAGGTTGATGTGCCTCCCGTGTCGCTTTCGGATTTGCGGGGACGTGGAAAGGCAGAATGTTCTGCGGATATCAAGGATAGAGTGGAACGGGCTCGTTCAATGCAAAATGAACGCTTCAGAGACAGGAAAACAACAAATGCGAGAATGGTTAATGTGCGGGAGGTATGCATTTTGGATGCCACTTGCCAAAATCTCCTCGATTTGGCGATGCGAAATTTATACCTATCCGCCAGAGCCTATGACAAAATTTTAAAAGTAGCTCGTACGATTGCCGATTTAGCAGAATCAGACAGGATTTTGGAAAAACATATATTGGAAGCCATACAGTATCGTTCCCTTGATAGGGTATTTTTTTAGAGATACTTGGATTTTGTTATTGGCATTTTTGTAATTAATATTACATTCATCTGCAAATGTTCGCTAGTTACACGGGAGCTGTTCACGATAACGTCTTTGGCGTCGAAGAAATGGAGGACGATAGTCAGCCCATACAGGGCAATTTTCGTGGGCAAGATGTCACTCTAAATCCAAAATCGAAATCCATGATAGAGGAGGCGGATGAGCTCGATGGATACATCGTTGTGCGACGAAAAGAACCACAGAAATTAAAAATTCGTGATATTTTAGATAGGAAAAGGGCCAATGAAAAGAGCAAACTGTTGTACAGCTATGTTCGCCGCCTTGACAAGCAGCAAGGAACCAGGCAGTATCAAGATTATGAAGCCAGATTAAGGCGACTTAAGCAGAGAGCAATCATCCAGGAAATGGAGCGCAGGATGCGGGGCGAAAATTCCGAAAAGGATGGGGCGACGCTGGATGATAGATCTTTATCGGATATAATTTTAGAGGATGCTGCCGAGACATTCGATGAAGTCACCGAGCAGGACAATTCCATAGAGTACATGGAAGCGCTCGAGGATTTCGAAAGCGAGTATGCCGAAGGGGAAATACGCCAAGCCACGAAAATGCTTCAAAGACTTGAGGGACGTACGGATAAGAAGGGGATCGATCGGCAAAAGGACTTTCAGGACAAGATAGAAGATCTATCCAAGCAAATTAAATTTTCGAAACTGTTTAAAAAAGAACTGGCAAACGCCAAGGCCGCCCTGCGCAGTGCACATGGTCAGGAAATAAAGGATGGTTACAATTTAATTCCGAAAGCATCGGACTTGTTTGCGTCATTGGTTTCCAAGGGCGTACAAACGGATGGCGAGTGTACGCCAAACATGCTCACCAATGTGTATCGCTTGGTACTAGCTGCCGATGGATTTGTTGCGATGGCCGAGATGCTGAGGAATTTTTTCGGAAAAAAGCTTATAAAAAAATATCTCGGGATCACCGTAGAATTATTGGGAGAGGACATGAAATCAGCCAATCCATCGCGTTCGGTGGCATTTTTGATAGCCGTTAGGGATGCGCTGTTTATGGTGGAAGTACTACTACAAATAATGCAGGAAAGTGAAAAGCTAAACGGCCTAATAGGAAGGGCATTTAAAGATGGCAAGAGAAACAAGCCATTTAACGATGACGAGGAATTTGAAACAACGAAGGATATTGCAAAGTTTTCGCGGCAAACTTATGTTAATAGCGCTCAATTGTATGACATACTCACGAGATTTGGCGTTGAAGATGACGAAAACGATAGATCTCCGGCGATTTTCACTATTACCCAACTCATGGAGCTCATTCGCCGATTGCCGATTAAGTTTTTTGAGGCTCAGGAAAACCGCATACAGGTCTTGGAATCGATGCAATCTGAGTTGGATGAGTTGATTATTCTTGAAGAACAGGAACAGGAGGAAGTATCTGGGAACGAAGTGCTTGACGATGAAAATTTGGAAGAAGAAAGTGAAGAAGCTGATGCTTCAAATGTTGTAAAAAATGCTTAGAATTGACAGGGAAATATGCAAATTAGCGACGTCATAGCAGAGTTGGGAGAAATGGTGGGAATAAAGTTTCTGTGCACAAACGAGCACGGGGTTGTCCATCTGACAATCGACCGCATCGGCGATTTGTTTGTTGACGAGCGTTTCGCCGGCACGGAGGACCACAGCGTATTTGTTTATTTGCTGCGGGTATACGAATTTTTCAGTGCCAATTTATATGAGCGTGCCATGCGGCTCTGTGACTATAGAAACAACTACTCATTCATAGTGAATCCGGTATTGCGAAAGGACCAGGCTCTTGGCTTTGCTATCAAGTTCAAAGCGGAGGAGTTTAACATACAAGGATTGCAGCAAGCAATTGAACTCTTGAAAGATATTCAAGATAAATTAGAAAATGGGGCAGGAGAATAAGACATATGGCTGGCGACAATGACAAGGCTAAAAATAAAATTTTAGATGAAAAATATGCTCTGGATTACGGTTTGGTTGGCGTATCAAATCTCCATCATGGGGATGAAAAAATGTCACTGCCGAAGACTTCGTCCTTTGACCCAGGTGAGGGTAAAATTGAGGAAAAATTAAAGAAAGTTTTGCATGTTAAGACGCTGCAAAATTCAATGATTAAGCTGCTCAGGCCGACGATTACCGATCGCAGCATTATTACTCCACAGCAATTTAGGATGAAAATAAGGCAGGCGGCGGATTTATTTACCGGCAATGACGAACCGAATTCTAACTATGCCTTGAACAGTGAATTGTTCGATGGAATTTATAGATTACTTATGAACGAAGAAGAAAAGTGCGAATTACTGGATCAATATCGCCACATGTTACTTATGGGGTGATTTTTGTTGATTTTTGTTTCAGCGATCGTACTCTCTTCATGTAGAAATTGCCGTGGATATTAGTCAAAAGGAATTCTTGTTAGTGCTAGCTTACCTGTACGTCAGGTACTGTAAGTACGATGAGGCCTTGATTATTTACCGAGGCTTGTTCGAGTTTTTTGAGGATGATCCGGAGATCATACTCGATTTGATTTTTACACTCTACGCGACTGGGCAAAGTCAGGAAGCGGTCAATTACATCGAAAAATTGGAGGGCATTGATCTTGCTCGCAGCAAAGAAAAATTATTTTTTTTATTAAAAAGTCACGTCGCGTGGGGGCTTGGTCGTGACCGCGAGGCACGGGAATCTTTGATTCGCTATCTTTGTTTAGAAGAGCAGGACATGCGTACACAGGAAATTACTTCTAGGGCAAGGGAGATTTAGAATATATGGCAAAAGGGTCACAAATTGGCGGAATGATGCGATTATCGCGTTTTAACGATATCGTATTTGCATTTTTAGTTGTTATGATCGTCGCTTTGATGATCATGCCGGTGCCACCGCCGGTTTTGGATTGCTTGCTGAGCTTGAATCTCACAATTTCGGTGTTACTCCTAATGATGGCGCTCTACATTCCTAGGACATTGGCATTTTCGACCTTCCCAAGCGTGCTTCTTTTCACTACCCTTTTCCGATTGGCGCTTAATATTACGACTACGCGATTGATTTTGATACATGCCCATGCCGGTGAAATTATAAATACTTTTGGAAATTTTGTTGTTGCAGGGAATTTCGTTGTTGGTGCGGTTATATTTTTGATATTACTCATTGTGCAGTTTTTGGTTATCACCAAAGGTGCCGAACGTGTTGCCGAGGTGTCCGCTAGGTTTACTTTGGACGCCATGCCCGGCAAACAGATGAGTATCGATGCCGATGTTCGCGCTGGAGCATTGGACAATGATCAAGCAAAAATAAAGAGAGACGAACTCGGCAAGGAAAACCAACTATACGGGTCCCTTGATGGCGCCATGAAATTCGTTAAGGGGGATGCCATTGCCAGTTTGATCATTACCGTGATTAACATTGTGGCGGGTTTGATAATCGGTGTTTTTCAGAAGGGCATGCCGGTGGAGAAAGCCATGAAGGTGTATTCCATTTTGACCATCGGTGATGGCCTGGTATCTCAAATCCCCGCTTTGTTGATTTCAATAACTTCCGGCGTTATAGTTACCCGTGTGGCTTCCGATGATGCCACCGCCCTTGGGTCCGATATTTGTAACCAAGTGTTTGCCCAGCCTAAGGCGATGATTTTAGCCGGTGTCATGGTTTTCATGCTGATGTCAATTCCGGGGTTCCCGAAGATACCCTTTTTAGCTCTTGGTGTGGTTTTACTCGTCGTTGGCAGGAAGATTCTCAAGGCCGTAACCCGGGGAAAGGGAGGTGGAACCGTTACCCATACGGCAAAGGGCGGGGGATTACCATCCGATGCTTCACCGAAGGCTTCCGCTAGGGCCGATGAGAGCGATTTCTCCGTGACCGTTCCCCTCATGTTGGACGTTGCTACGGCTATCGAACAATCCGTTGAGCCAGATGTTTTAAACGATCAGCTGATACAGGTTCGGCAGGCATTGTACTACGACCTGGGCGTACCTTTCCCCGGCATTCACCTCCGTTTCAACGAAAATTTAACGGATGGCATGTATCAGATTTTGCTACAAGAGGTCCCCGTTTCTCAGGGAAAAATTTTGGCCGGTCACGTGCTAGTGCGTGAGGCAAAGGATAGCCTGGGAATTTTAAACATACAGTATACCGAGGAAAAGCCGTTCCTGCCTAACATGCCGGCACTGTGGGTAAGCAATTCCCTGATCCCTCAGCTGGATCGTGCCAATGTGCAGTACATGAAGACGCCGCAGATTTTTACCTACCACCTGTCTTTTATTCTAAAGAAATACGCCTCTGAGTTTTTAGGTCTGCAGGAGACGCGCTTCTTGCTAGAAAACATGGAAAAGATGTTTCCCGAACTTGTGCGTGAGGTGCAGCGTGTGTTACCCGTTCAAAAGATTGCCGAAGTTTTACAGCGCCTGGTGCAGGAGGAAATTTCCATACGTAACTTGCGCCTGATCATGCAGTGTTTGATAGAGTGGGGACAGAAGGAGAAGGAGCCCATACTGCTCACCGATTATGTCCGTACGACACTCCGCCGCTACATCAGCTACAAGTACAGCGGTGGGCAGAATATTTTGGCTGTATACTTGCTTGACCCGGCCGTTGAGGATGTGATTAGGAAGGCTATTCGCCAAACTTCCGCCGGTAGTTACCTTGCCTTGGAGCCGGATATGGCCAAAAAGGTAGTCAATGCCATCAAGGAGGAGGTGGGTGATTTTACCCATGAAACGAATCGACCGGTGCTGCTGACAAGCATGGATATCCGCCGCTACGTGCGCAAGCTCATCGAGCTGGAATTATACGAGTTGCCCGTTCTGTCGCACCAGGAGTTGACCGAAGAGATCACCATTCAGCCACTCGGCAAGGTTTCAATGCCCCACTAGTATTGAGCTTATTTGCGGCTCCAGGGATTTCTGTTTTTCAGAAATTTTATCGTTTTTTTGCAAAAGCCTTGACATTTTTCCTTAAGTTTTTATACTTTCCGTTACTGGGAATTGCAAATTAAACCTGGGGAAAAAACATGACCAATACCGTTAGTGTAAAAGAAAAATATTCACTGGAAGGGCAGTATATTGATCCTCTCATCGGAGATGTGGTCGAAAGCAATGGGACTTTTGCTCTTATCAGCAATCTTGATCTCATGAATGGCGACCCTGATCTCGTGCAGAAAGCATTGAAGCAGGTATATGACAGCCTTTACGATTACCAGGTGTCGGAGGAAGCCATGGCTGCACTCGGGCCAGCCGCAGCCCCCGTCATTAATCTTAGTAATTTTTATAAATGGGTTTATTCTTCCGGTGCAACCGATAGTGAACTGCAAAAGAACTTTATTAAAGTTTTGCAAGCCCTTCTCACGCCCGGAAGTTGGAAGCTTCCTTCCACGGATAGCAATCTGCCATTCGAAAATCACAGCTATCCAATGTATAGTGATGATAACGATGGGTTTGTTAGTATTGGCGTATACCTGGGTTTGGGAGAGATTGATGAAAATGATAGTACAACAATTGAAAAGCTTGACTTGAATTTAATAGTAAATCATTACAAGGAATACAAGAAAAATTTTCAAGACCTCAAAACCTATTTGGAGAAAGGAACAATAACTTGGACAGAACTAAAAAACAAAGTTGACGAGCTTGTTAACAATACCTTAAACCTTAGTAAATATCTCGGTGACCCCCAGTATGGGGGTCTCTATCCAAACCAGGGAAAGGAATTCGAGAGTTACAGCAAGTCATTGGAAATTTTGAGCGAAATCATGGGTTTTTGGGCTAAAAATGGTGGCGCAACTCTGGCAACAACGAAACAATTTTTCACATTGGACCCATCGAACACATATCAGAAATATGAAGAAAATTACCTATTTGCAGCGGCAAATGCCAGGCAAAAAGTTGTAATGATTGG
>JAIRON010000058.1 GCA_031257495.1 Puniceicoccales bacterium | reverse complement strand
CGCCATGGCGAGGCTGGAGGATCCTATGCAGATCAGCGAAAAAACTAAACTTTTAATAGCCCATCTAATTTTTGTTTTCATATCTATCTTCCCTTAAACTGAGGGGAATTATAAGATGTTTTTTACAATTTGCAAGAAATTTTTGCATTTTATTTACATTAACACAGACTCATACTTGTCCATTGATGGATATTGCAATGTTTCCAGCCCTCGCCACGGAGGGTAGGCACAGAAAGCAAAGCAGCAGCAGCGAAAAGGTATATCTTTTCATAGCTCCTCCTCCCCTACCCTTCCATCCGAGTGTGCAGCATATTTTATCCCCATACGCATGTCTCCCCAAGGGGGGCTTGGGGAATTTTTACAATTTGCAAACCTTTTTACAATTTTCTTGCATTAATAGGGGATCTGTGGCATAACCAACGGGAAGCCAATCTCCGCCCCAGACGCAGCTCCCCTTCGTTTACCTTGCAAAAAGCACTAAAACTTCTCCCTCGAAGACCGTTTTCGAATAACTCCACATATTCCCTAGCTCGGGGCACCTTTGTAAACATGGCAATATACTTGTGGGAATTTGCAATTGCTTTGCCGCAGGTTTGGGCAGCCAATTTTTAGGCCTGCTATATTGGCAAAATTGTGAAGTTAAATGAAGAGATAGGGAAATGACTTTGGAGAAAAGAATTTCAAGTTGCCTTTGACTTAAATTTTCACTTTGCAAAAAAATCTTGCGCCAAATATAACTTTTGACTTTCCTTCGGGAAAAGGAATTTTTCTAAATTGGGGTGGTATTTTGCACTAATACTCCAACACAAACATATGTTAGAATTGAAGAATGTTTCCCTGTCCGTCGGGGCGCGTACTTTGCTTGAGAACGCCTCCGCAACGGCATTTCCCGGCGACAAGATCGGCATCGTCGGTCCAAACGGTTGCGGGAAAACAACTCTGCTCAACGCCATTATTGGGAATGTTTCCATAGACTCGGGAGAAATCGTGTTGGCCAAAAATACCGACCTGGTGTACGTGAGGCAGGAAATGGGAGATGCATCGGTTAAACTACTCGATTTTGTGATTTCGGCGGATAGACGTTTGGCTGAATTACGCAAAAAATTACGGGACAGCAGCGATGATCTCGCGGAAATTTACGACCAAATAGGGGCGATTGGAGGAAATTCCGCTGAGGCACGCGCATCCGTCATCCTCGCCGGACTGGGATTTAAAAACGATGATTTGTCCAAGGCATTGGGTGAATTTTCCGGCGGTTGGCAGGTCAGAGCATCGCTCGCAGCAACCCTGTTTGCCCCAGCGGATATCTTAATTTTGGACGAACCCACCAACCACTTGGACCTGGAGTCCGTTATTTGGTTGGAATCATTTTTAATAAGGAGCGACAAAATTTTGCTGATAGTCTCCCATGAGAGGGCCTTTCTCGACAACGTTTGCAATAAAATTTTAAATATAAGCGGCGCAAAATTGAGATCGTATTCCGGCAACTATTCAACATTTATTCGCACAAAGCGGGAACAGGACCTTGCAGCGCAGCGCATGGCTGAGTCGCAGGAACAAAAGCGGGAACACATTCAAAGCTTTGTTGATAGATTTCGATACAAGGCGACCAAGGCTAAACAGGTACAAAGTCGCATAAAAATGCTGGGAAAACTCGAACCGGTCGCACAAGTTGAAGTCAATTATTCCGTGCGATTTGTTTTTGGAGAGCCTTCGCCAAAGGTGGATCGGCACCTGGTAACCCTGGAAAATGTTTCCGCCGGGTACGGTTCCAAGATTGTTTTGCGAGACATCAACATGCGCATCGATTGTGGAGAACGCATGGCTCTTCTAGGAGCAAATGGAAACGGCAAGTCCACTCTGGCAAAAATCATTTCCAGACGACTGGAGAAACTTTCCGGCAATTTGGAATACGCGAAAAATTTGAAAATTGCCTACTTTTCCCAGCAACAGACGGATGAACTTGATATTCGCCTAAACGCAACGGAAATGTTCAAAATTTATCACCCGGAATTAAATGAAACGCAGATCCGCTCAGCTCTGGCAAATTTCGGGTTAGTCAGGGAGCGAACACAGACAAAAATTGCACTGCTTTCAGGCGGTGAAAAAACACGCCTGCTTCTGGCGATAATAACATCCCAACAGCCACACCTACTCATACTCGATGAACCGACCAATCACCTGGACATTGAGGCACGGGAAGCACTGATTGATGCGCTCGCAAAATACAGCGGCGCCGCGATTTTAATAACACACGATTTTCATACTTTGGAAGCATGTTGCAAACATTTTTACGTTGTCGCAGACGGGACATGCAAGCCGTTCAAGGGCACGCTTGCAGAGTATAAATCTTTTTTACTCACGCAGCGCGACCTATCCGATAAACCCAATGGCAAAGTGCGGTCACCTAGGAAACGCGAAGACAGAAAAATGGCAAAGCAAATGGCAGACTTGGAAGAAACCATAAAAACTCTGAGTGAGGAAAAAATCGCCTTGGGACGTGAAATTAGCGAAAAGTACTCTGAGGCAGCCTGCGAGCGCTATGAAAAAATTTGCTCCCGCTTGGAGGCGCACGAAGAGGAACTTCTTGCCTTGATGGAGCTGCAGTAAGAGGAAATATCCTCACACAAATTAACAATCTTCACATAGGAAATGCAACTTTTGTCCAAAGAAATATTGAAAATTTTGCTAAAATTTAAATTTTTAGTAAAAAATTTTCATGACATATGTTTCAAATTCAAACGCACAGAGGCCTGATTCTGGGATAACACGTGGCGAAAATCGAAATAATCCGCCAATTGCGGTTCATTATACAAATGTTGTACCTGCGGGATCACCTGGATTAAATATTCCTTCGAAGAGTTTATCCGAAGAGCACACAGCTTCAACCGAGAAAGGGTTTGAACCAAGGTCCAAATCCAATAGTATTGAGCCTGAGCCCACATCAAGCGATGAATTGTTTGAAGAAATACTTACACCCGGTTTTGATGATTTCGAATTTGAACTAATACCACAAGGCGACCCTGCTTTA
>JAIRON010000041.1 GCA_031257495.1 Puniceicoccales bacterium | reverse complement strand
CCCGAAAGGACTTTTTCATTGTCTTCCCGGAAAATTCGTTACCATGGAGATGTGTAACTAACTAATATGGAGGAAAAATTATGAATTCGGTTGTAAATGCCCTTGAAGTTGTTTTGGCTGATACCTATGCCCTGTACCTAAAAACGCAAAACTATCACTGGAATGTGGAAGGCCAGGACTTTAAGCCGCTCCACGAAATGTTTAAAGAGCAGTACGACGACCTGTTCGAAGCGATAGACGTTGTGGGGGAACTTATCCGCGGCCTCGGTTCAAGGACCATGGGAACGTTCGGTGACTTTTCCAGGCTCACCAACATAAAAGACGGCAACAAGGATGCCTCTGCCGCACAGATGGTGTCCGACCTGCTCCATGATCACGAAATCATTGGGCAAACCCTGGGCAAGGCCTCGAAAATCGCACAGGAAGCGGACGATGGAGTCGTCGCCTCCTACTTGGGCAGCAGGATGGCGGTGCACAGAAAAACCGCCTGGATGCTGAGAAGTACCTTGGCCAAGTAAATGAAAATTGGAAATGGGAGTTATTTTTTGGTAAAAATTTGCTCTATCTTTGGCTAACATGTCAAAAAAAGATGATACTTTTAGCAAACTATACCCCTTTACTTCTCAGTTTTCCGAAATAGATTCGGATCGAAATCGCGTACATTACATCGAGGTGGGAAAGGGAGAAACGGTGTTGTTTTTGCATGGATTTCCCACCTGGTCGTTCATGTATCGCAATCTCATTTTGGAACTGGCTTCCGATTTTCGATGTGTCGCGCTCGATAACCTAGGTTACGGCTTTTCGGATAAGCCCCTGCGCTACAAATATACCATTAAAAAGCACATTGAAAACGCCATAAAGTTTGCTGAAAACATGCATTTCAAGAAATTTCATCTCGTGATGCACGATTTTGGAGTGGGGATTGGCCTGGCGTTGGCTGAGCGCTGGCCGGAGCGCATAAGCAGCATGGCATTTTTAAATTCCTCCTGTTTCAAACATCCCAAGCTTCCATTCTCCATAACACTCATGAAAATCCCAATCATAAGCACGATTCTTACGCGCTGCACTAACCTGCTTCAGAGTATATTTTTGCACATCGGGATGAATTTTTTAACGGAAGATGTTAAAAGGGGATATTTGAAACCCTATGATTCTTTTCTGAGCCGCGTGGCAATAAGTGACGGCCTGGCCGATATCCCTCTGTTCCCGGATAACCCTTCCCTGGAAACTTACTACGACATAGAGGGTAAAGCTTTCATATTATCTAACAAAAAGATGAAGTTTTTCTGGGCAGATTTGGATTTTTTTCACAATTTCACTTCGCTAAAGCGTTGGGCAAAAATACTCCCCAATGCGCTCCTAAAAAGATACGAGCAGGATGGACACTTTTTACTGGAAGATTCGCCGGAAGCCAGGCACGACATTCGTGCTTTTTTGCTCAAACATCGGGATATCAACAGATCTTTGTTCAAATAAAAAGTGTTCTCAAAGTAATGAGAGCGAAAACAAAACACACAGCCCCGACAAAATTAGCTACTTTTTTATGGGAAAGGATTTTGTCGATGCAATCCCGCAAAACGTAGGGAACCGCTCCAACTACCATGGCGAAAGTAATTAGGCAATATACCACCAAAACAAACGCGTTGTGGAGGAAAAATTCCCGACAATAGACAGCATCGAGGACCCCATCACATAAAAACAATAGCAATATGGCAAGACCCCTTAGGGCAAGCAAATCCCGCACCTTAAAGAAGGATAACCCGCAAATCACTGCAAACGCCAAAAATAACAGATGCCTGTAATTTCCAAAGTCTGCGACGCTCAGATGTAAAATTCTATACAGCAACACCACCGTGGCTCCTCCGAATAGCACAACGGCAGAAGTCTTCCAGTAGAGCAGCCAATTTCTTACCTTTTCCAGCAAAGCTCCATTAAACGGACAAATATAGGCGGAAACCAAAAGTAATAAAAAAAATAATACCAACAAAATATACTGCCCCACTGAGCAACAATGCATCTCTGAAATTCACTAGGCAATAAAAATTAATATCTTGGATAAAAATTTATCAATTAACTATATTTGATGCCTAGGGCAGCTTTCATAAAACATCGAAATTCATAAAATATAGAAGTCTTCCCTGTTTTAATTTGGGAAATTTGCAAAAATTTTGTTGACAAAATTTAAATTTGTAACTTAAAAAAGACCATGGAGCAAATTCAGAAAAATTTAAGCCAAGAAATAGGCAGTTATCAACCTGTACCTGCAGATGGACGAAGTATAAAGTCGCCAGCGGCGCCAGATTGCCCCGTTGAAAATGCTAGCAAAACAGGAGATGGGTCGATGTCTAATCGTACTTCCTTCGCTGAACAAAATGAAATACATGTCCGCGATCTTGAGGAGCCAATGGAACAACATAGAAGCAATGGAAATTGCATGTGGTATGCCATAAACGAAGCCTGCGGCGGAGATGGAAACATGGTACCAGAATTGAAGCAAGGCTCCGGCATTAACGCCCTAAACCTAAAGAGACTCACATATGAAAAACTATTCGCCAAATTAAAAGCTAAGTGCCGAAACCTCGAACCAGTGAACTTTGACCAAGATGCTGCTGTTATTTACAGTATCATAGAGGATGGTTCTTCCGGGCCAATGGCCAATGGAAAGAGTTACGACCTAAATGAAGCTCAATTTGATCTGCAAGATGGAAGATTGGGGGAAACTTTAAGCTATCTTGAAAACAATGAAATAAAAGATGTTTCAGATATAACCTATGATCAATTGAAAGCGATAATGGCCAAGCTCAGCAAAGCCCCAGCAGAGGCCAGAGACAATGTGGAAATTTTTAAATACATAGCGGATTGCCCAAAAGACGGACATCCGTTTGCCGATGTGGAATGTGCGCATCCATTGCGCAAATTGTGTGATAAGCTCCTAACCATTTTGCAAAATTCGGAATGGTTAGCACAGCGCCCTGTTGAGCACTATGCATTGCTAAATGCAACACGACATATAATTTGGAATGACGAAAATGTACACTCCAACACGGCTCCAGCAATTTTTTTTGCTAAAAATTTAGATAAATCGAAAGAAGTCTGCGAGATGTACAACAACGACCCCTCCAGGGAAGGAAACCCCATCATGCTTAATTTTGATGGAATGCCGATGCCTCAAATAAAAAATATTATTGACTCGATGTTTGAAATAGCTCAAGCGGAAAGATATCCCAATTCCTATACATCCTCTAATACGTTACCTCTTATCTCCCAGATACTTGGACGTGACGTTTTGTTGATAGATGCCACTGTCTACGGTAATGAAGAAGATTCTGCAACAGTATATTCTTCGAAAATATGCGCCTTTGAGTTGTATGAAGCAAATGGAACGATGACTCGATATGCGATCAATGAAAAGACCTGTAAAATTGCAGCAGATGGGACAATTAGTTTTAATTTAGATAGGAACGAGCAACTTCCGGTGCTCAAAAAAGATTCAATAGTTATCGCTGCAATCCCTGCTCATTATTGTGCACCAAAATCATTTGCCGAAGAAGGCTTGAGCTTGAAATGTTTAAATGAACAAGGCGAAATGGAAGAAATTTCCATAACAAACCTTGCTCAGCTAGGGCTAAAAATTCAGGGCTCTTCTCAAGAAGTTCAACCACCAGCAAAAGAGGCTCCGAGGGAAATTCCTAATACTTCATCCCGAAAGAAGGAATCATCATGGAGCAATTTGTTTAGCAAATTATCGAACTCCTCTGGGCTGCTATTGACGGTTATGGTAGGAGCGGTTGTATTTTACATTGTAGGATTGAAAGGCGTTATAATGTATCTTGTTATAAATGTCGCCTTGAACTTCTCTGATTGGCTAAATTTTAACTGATTAAGCCTCTTGGCGATTTTACAAAAATTTGACTTTTGGCTCGTTGACTAACGTTTTTACGATGGGTAAAACATATTTCCGTGAAATTGAACAAATTAAGCAAACACAAAACAGGGCAAATAATTTTCAGTCTTTGCGAAGATGTAACGAGTAAGCGCGGCAGGGAAAATTTCAGGTCTTAATCGCAAGATAATAAACCAAATTTCTCCGGTTAATAATTGAGCAAAGTATAGAAAGGCGCACCAAAAAATTTGGTGTCTTTGAACTGAACGAACCTTACTTTGTGGCGAAGCGAATGGGAAGAAAAAAACAGAAGAGAAGCAGCAGGGAAGGTATCGTTTGTGGGATTGCTAAAACGTATTTACATCTGCGTTTAAGATCTAACTAATGGACACAATGGACAGAAATTACTAGAATGTCTCTTTTTCACTGATCATCGAAAGGTTTATGATGGTTCCGTTTAAATTACTAAAATCATTACCCTATGTTTCACTCTGAAAACAAATTTGCCAGTGGAAAGAATCATATAAGCAACATCGGCGCCTTTTGAAGTTTAACTAAATGTTATTTCACCAAATTCAACGTCATAGGAAAGGATAAATTTGCGCTCTAACTCCAAAAATGCAAGTTTAAATTTAACAATAGGAACAAAATTTATTTCAGATTTTTTCTAGATTTTCTTTTAAAATCAAAAAGTCCCAGTTAAAGTCTTAAACTTTTATCATCCCGTACCTTAAAAGGGAGAAATTTCAAAATTATTCGTCCCAATCCTGGTCATTTGCCAGTTTCAATGCTCCACCGTCACTATCCAAGGTATCATTGAAATCGATCAGCTTTGCGATACAACTGCTCAAGTTGTAGAAGAAAGCATGATATTTTATTAAAGTCAAATAAAGAAAAAAACTTGAAATGATTGAAAGTGTTTCAAGTTTTCTTGGTTTAGATCGCATACCATGAATTAAACAATTACTTTGACTACTGGCCTTTTGTATTCACAAAACCATTGACTGCAATGTCAACTATTTTTAACAAATTTTTTGACCATTTCAATCACATGGAAATCGGCCTTGTCTAGTAATTTTGCAGCAACAATGAGAAGCAACATGATAATAAGAAATTGCCAAGCCTTCATATCTAGCAATTTTGTAGTGTAAATGGCGACAATTTTCAAAACAGAATATAGCAACATCGAAATGCTACATGGCACTAGAAAAAGGTTTTCGATAACGTCTTTTAAATTATTATATAGTTCCTTCATAGGCCCAATTTTATTGCATACTTCCCTATCAGGCAGTTCATTATCCTCAATATTAGCGCCACAAGGAGCATTTATTTCGTTACTTGAATCTCTTGCACTGAAGCGACCTGTTTCGGTTCGTTCTTCAAAAGAAGAAAATCTAGTCCCATTGGCATTAGCTGTGTTCATATTTTTGTCATTTTTTAAATTAAATACAAAAGCGCCTAGGATAGAATTTTGACATATCAAGCTTTTTTTGGCAGTTTATGTAAAAATTTTCTCGCCCTGTATTTTTAAAAAGGAAAAATTCTAAAATTATTCGTCCCAATCCTGGTCATTTACCAGCTTCAATGCTCCACCGTCACTATCCAATGTATCATCGAAATCGGGAAGATCAACGTCATTACCTCGGTCTTGATCGTCTTCGTCGCTATCCAAGCTATACCCCATCGGTACATAGTCTAAAATAGACATTATTTCGTCAAATGCATGGCGACCTTTTCCACCAGCATATTTTTCTTGCTGCTCATCTCGTACGGCTTCTTCCAACTCCTCAATTTCAAGTGGCTGGTTGAAATCCAGGTTTTCGTTTAACATTTTAACCCTAGCCCATATTATGTGATCAATGAAGTCTACGTATGGCCCTTCGTTTTCATCTATGGAATTCGGCATTGCAAAAATTTTGTCTTTTGTGGACATTAATTCTTCGTCGCTGGATACCAGCCTAACCATACTTTTCGGAAGTTCCTTTTCGATGGAAAATTTAAAAAAGGCTTTTTCCACAACGTCACTCCTAAGCCCGTAGTCCTGCAGCTGGATCAGTAAATCAACCATGTATTCAACCTGGTTTGGATCAAGAATCCCCAAACCATCTACTTCCCAGTGGATATCATCGCTAACTTCGCTAACCCACCAGTTAAAATCATCGCCCAAGCGGACAATACACCAATTTAATTTATCAGATGCCATACTTTATAGGAATGGCCGCCATACAATTAATAACTTTATTCTCGTAAAGTAAAATTTACCGGAGTTTATTTTTTTAAATTGTTAGACACATAAAAAAATATAAAACTTGTGCGATGAGCAAAAATAGAGGATTTTCCATGATCGAAATGCTAATCGTTTTGGCGATAATGGCCGGCATAATCGGGTTGCTGGTCACAAACATGGATGGCATATTCGGCAGAAGCAAGGAACAAATGGCTCGTATCTTTGCCAATGAGACCGTAAAAGTCCCTCTGATGGCCTATAAAATAAGCATTGGGGAATACCCTTCTACAGCTGAAGGACTGAAGGCTCTCGTAAATGCCCCTGCGGGAAAGGAACATAGATGGAAGGGTCCATACATGGAATCTCTTCCCCAGGATCCTTGGGGAAATGACTACCGCTACGCCTATCCCGGAATACACAATAAGGCCAAGTATGACGTTTGGTCGAATGGAAGCCCCGGCAAAGATGAAAAAATAGGCAATTGGTGAATTTGCGTCATAAACAGGCGTTTTCGCTCATAGAAGTAATTGTTGTTCTTGGGTTGATGTCCATCTTGATCGGTGTTTTTGCGGCTAGTTTCCACACAAATTTTGACCTTCAAAACGAAATTGTCGACATCAACAGAGCAATAAGGCAAGCTCGGCATGCTTCCATTGCAACTAATCAGCCAACCTTTCTGATCTATGATTCGGGAAAATTTTCAATTTTTGATACCTTCGGAGAGAAAATATCCGAGCTCGAGTGTGACCTGTGTAATTCTACAGTAGAACAGAGTTTTAAGCATGGGATAAAATTCGATGCGCTTGGATTTTTTATGAAATTCACTGTAACATATGGAAATGTGGAGTATACTAGCGACACATTGACAGGGACTTTAAATGAAAAAAAAAGGTAGAAAGGCTTTTTCTCTGTTTGAGGTTGTCATAGCCGTTGCCATATTTTCCATTGCCGCCGTTGCCTTGGCGACAAGTATGGCAAATGGCCTGCTGTGCCGGCGTAATGTAGAAGATCATGACATAAATTCATTCGAATATGCGTTTGTATCCCACATCGTTCGAAACTCAGAATCTATCTACGATGCCACCCGATTGTCGAATCTTTCTCTGCCGAATGGCAGAAAGATAGAAACGAAGATCGTAATAACTCCAACGGACCTGGAAAGCTTATTTCTAGTGGACATAACCATTAATGGGCACCAGTATAAGTCCTTCTTTGCCAATAAAAATTGGCAATAGATCCTTGCTCAGCTTATTTTAATCCAAAATAGCTTTGAGCTTCTTAGAAATTTTTATAATACCCGCTACGGCGCTCAAATCAATACCAACACGCATCATCCCGCCTTCGCCGATGGCACAATTAAAGTTAACATCGTCAGGGTTGAGAGACAACAAAGTTAGTCCTTCCCAGATATTCTTTTTATTTGTGCATTTGCAAAAATTAAAAATATTTTTACTATTAAAATTTCCTATTTTCATAATCTCTCCTTCTCCAATGATATTTTTACAAAAGTTAATGTCGTAGTTGCAAAGATTAGTGTCTCCATAAAACTCAAGATCGTCTATGCCAGCAAGCGATGCTTTTCTTCTTTTCTCGCTCCTTTTTCTGTTTATCCACTTGGTCGAGTCAGGAATGTCATTTCTGTTCAATTTTTTCATTTTTATAAAATTTTTTACTAATCTTTATCAACTCTCCATACTCGGCAGCAGAACGGCGAAAATGTCAAGACAAAAATTAGCCTTTGTGAAAACAATCTTTCTTTTCCGCCGCTCTAACCCGTGCAGGGTGCATATTCGCTGCGATAACCTTTCTAACTCGCAATAATTTCACAACCTCACCCTCTGATTCAAGTGAGCCTTATTTGAAGGTGTGAACTTTGCGAATAAAATTCGGAGATAAAATTTTTATTCGAATATATCAGAAGTAGCTTTGAGCTTCTTAGAAATTTCTATAATACCCGCTACGGCGCTTAAATCCATACCAACACGCATCATCCCACCCTCACCAATAGCGCAATTAGCAGCGCCATTAAAATCAACATCATCGGTACTGAGAAATGAGGGAATTCGCCTCGGCATGATACTTTTTCTATTAGTACGTTTACTCAAGTAGAAAGCTTCATTATTTTCTGTTTTTTTTATTTTCATAATTTTGTTTAATCCATGTTAAGCTTTAACACTCGGCATTGAAGAAACTAAAATGTCAAGATAAAAATTAGTTTTCTCTATGAAAAGACTCTACTTCAATCCTTTGCAGCCAATTTATTGGCATGTCTGCATCCTTAAAATAGCTAAGAATTTCGCTCATCTTAGCAACTTCACCGCTCTCCTTTGCACAACAAAGGTACCGATACAGCGCTTCAGCTCTAAAATGTTTACTGATCATCTTATTGTGGCCTACCTCATCCAAAATGGCGAAACATTTTTCCCGCTCTCCCAAATTAAACAGTGATAACGCTTCCAAAATCCTTCCATGGCAAGGAAAACCCGTTTTATTTGAGCTTTTCCCTGGGAAAGCCTTTGCGGCCCATGAGTAAAGCAAAGAAGCCAGTTTAAAATTATTCTTAGCAAAGGAACTGTCCCCAAGATCCAGCAAAACAAGTCCAGCAAGCGGGTGGTTTCCACAATTTTTGCCATACTTACTCCCATGCCCCTGCCAATGAACGTGCTTTTTTATGAACTTTTCCTTGCTGGAATTGTCTGTTAAGTTGGTATAATCGCGTATTTCATTTGAACTACATCCCGAAGCAAATCCGGAAATAAATCGAACCAAAACAATGGCCAACACCACGCAAATTATTACCCCTAAACCAAGATAAACTCTTTGGGAGTGTTTTTTGAAAAAACAGCACATCTTCTCGCACAAGCTGCCATTGGAAGAGGACTCATCCATTTTGTTGTTTACATTTCCCATATAACGACAAATTTTTACTGATTCGAAGAATAAATATTATTGTGCGCAGATCGCAATGCAATTTCTATGCTGAGATGTTTTTGTAGTCAATTAAACGGATTAAAAAAGGTAACGTTGAATGGTAACGAAAGTCACCACTTGATATCCGTTTTACGTGCCAACAAAGGGACAGAGGTGGAACTGATTGACGGTTGTGGGACGGTAGCTAGGGGCCACGTGGAAAATTTCGACAAAAACGCAGCCCAAATTGCCATAGAAACTATACGCAGAGAAAGCAGACATTTCCATTTATCTCTGATTCAAGCGGTACTGACAAACAGTAACACGGAGTTTATTCTGAGAGAGGCCTGTGCCATTGGAGTTTCCAAAATATACATTTTACAAGCGGAAAGATCGGAATCTAAAATAAGAGACAAGCTTGATGCCAAGCTTGCCCACTGGACTAAACTGCTAATTGAAGCTTGTAAACAATCTGGAAATCCCTTTCTCCCGGAATTGTCGTTTGCTAAAAATGTCGAAACATTGGACACAGATGGAAGTACCGCCAAATTCTTTGGAAACATAAGTGCTTCGGCGCGGTATTTAATCCGCGAACTGCAACCAATTAGCAAGCCGTGCGACATTACCGTTGCAATCGGCCCGGAAGGAGATTTTTCAGACAGAGAAAAAGAAATTTTCTTTAGTAAAAATTTCGTCGGTTGCAAGCTTTCCAACAATGTGTTGCGTTCCGAAACTGCAGCAATTTATGCGCTGAGCGTAATAGACAATCACATGAATTTAATATGCTAGTTGATCAGCACAAAAGGGATGAATTTACAAAAAATTTAGCCCAAAATTTTTCCGTGATTGCATCACCTGGAACTGGCAAAACAACGGCAATAACCGACCGCATTGGGAACCTAGTTCTCTCCGAAGCGTCACTCAAGAATTTCATTGCCGTTACATACACTGACAAAGCTGCGAAGGAAATAAAAGAGAGAGTTTATGGAAAAATCCTGACCGACAAAACAGTCTCGGAGGTAACATTGAAAAATTTGGAAGGTATTTTTTTTGGAACAATCCACGGGTTTTGTGCAAAATTTTTGCGTGAACACTACGGGAAAGCTCATTTAAACAAAGATTTTGAAATTATTGGCGATGATCGTGATCTTTGGCACAAGTTTACTTCGCAGATAAACAAAATCATCGACAAAATCGTTCCCATTGGGCTGCGTGACTGTTTGGCAAATCATTTTAAACTGGGAGAAATTCTGCGGCAGGCACGGGAAGTAACGGCGCCGACTACCTGTGGTGAAAAATTTGTCCCCCCTCCAATGGAAGACATAGCTGAAATTTTAGCCTATGAAGCGTCGGCTAGTGAGGATAAAATTTATGATTTTCAAAAAAATGTAAAACTTTGGATGAATTCGAAGGGAACGTGCTCATTTCCGGAAATACCGAAAGTGGGAGGGCAAAATTTCAGCAAACACTGCAGTGAAAAAATACAAACATACCTGCGGTGGAAATCCGAAATGGAGTGTTACCTCACAAACAAGATTAGCGAGGAATATGTTGCTTTTAAGATCGCCCATAATTCCTTGGGTTATAACGAATTAACAAATTTGACGCTAAAAATTTTAGCGGACAAGGAGTACAGGGAAAAGTACGTTCAAGATTACACCATTATCCTGGACGAAGCGCAGGATACGGACGAAATTCAATTTAAAATTTTGCTAAACCTGATTTCCTACGATCTTTACGAAAAAATTTTTGGTCCTGGGGAATTGGACACCTTCAAAGGAGGTTCATTTTCCCTGGTGGGAGACCCTAAACAATCGATATACGCAGATAGGGCGGATGTGGAATTTTACATTTTTCTGCACAACAAACTCCTGGAAAAAAAATTTTTAAAGCAACTGAATTTTAACGTCACGATGCGCTGTTCAAGGCGAATCGTTGAATTTGTAAACGCAAAATTTGAGCACGCCTTTATGAGCAGCAGCATAAAATTTATCCCCATGTGTGCCAAACCAGGATCAAAGCAGGGACGTATCGAAATACTAAGGGGCGAATCTGGAAAAATCTTGGTCGAAATTTTCTCCAACAAAACGTGCAGTGATTTTGGTGTGGAAAGTTTCAGCGAAGTATGTATCCTTGCCCCGCGAAAATCATGGCTGAGTGAACTAGCAAAATCCTGCAAGGGAGATGACACTCTGCCAAGGATGCAGCTTGGATTTGATGAAAACTTGGAAAACTTTCCTTCTATTTTGAAATGGACGGCCTCCATAATGCACTTTTTGAACAATATCTGTGACCATCGCGAACTTGCCGGAACATTGCGGGAAATTTTCGGCATAAATACGAGGGAGATCATAAAATTTTTCAACCATAACGATAGCACCATTTGCGAGTCAATATGTGACAAATTTATCACCCTAAAGCAGGAACAAAGGCACCTGTCACTGCCAAGTTTCATCCGCAAGACAATGGACAATTTTCACTTGGTTCCGCGAATCAAATCTCTGAATATTTTTACCGACGAAGAAATCAACACCCACTACGAATCCATAATGGACGCTTCATATCAGACAAACCTGAGCTGCGACGAGCTGGAAAGAAAATTAATTAATTTATATAAAAACCCTCAGGCGCCATCCATGACAGATAAAAACTCAATACAGCTCCTGTCATTTCACAAAAGTAAAGGGTTGGAGTGGCCAGTGGTGATTTTGCCTTTCATGTACAGGGAGCGCAAGTTAATGGGATCCAAATTGGGCAAAAATGCCTTGGAAAATGAACGGCGCATGCTGTTCGTTGCATGCACACGGGCAAGGGAAAGACTAATTTTAGTAAACGATTCCGAATATCATACCAAAAGCCATAGAATAAACATGATCTCATCGGCCTCTTTGCTAGGCTACTAGGAAAATTTCTCTTCAAAAACGATGCGGTGAAGGGCATTTAAAATTGAACCGCAATCATCTGTTTTTACCAGGAACAATAGACCGTTTTTGCCATACTCCGACCTGAAAATTTCCTGCCCCTCCATGAGAGACAGTACCTTACCCAGCCAGGGGCTGTATTCCAGTTTAGTCCCAACAACATCTATTCTCGTAAGTCCCTCGGTGACAGAAACTTCCTTCGGAAGAAGTTCGGTAAAACATGAATTTTTCAAGAAAGGAAAATCCGAAGAGGAAATGGCTATTTCTTCGAGAAATTTGCCAGAACCACTTAATTTGGTATGCTTAATAAAGGAAGCACTAATCCCGCTATCTGCAAAAATTTTTAAAAAATCATCGAAGGTATCTTTCTCTAAAGTTGCAGAAATTAGGACCAAATCCGTCTTATACGTCAAACCAATGGCATAGCTTTCGCTACATGGACAATCTCCCATAACGTGCGTTCCGCCACCGGCTTTTTCGCTAAACGACGAGGCAATGGAGAAATCGACTCCCATCTTCTTCGCAAATGCCAGGGAACGATCCTGCATAACCTTGTTGTCGAGAAACGCCAGTTCAAGCAGGTCATCGTGGGAGATCCTTTCTATGAGCGCTGGCCTGTCTATTATGCGCGGATCACCACTAAAAACGCCGTCAACATCAGTATATACCTCGCAAAGATCGGCGTTGAAGCGGTAAGCGAGGGCCAGTGCCGTTAAATCGGATCCTCCCCGGCCAAGGGTTGTGGGACACATATTATCGTCCACACCCTGAAATCCCGTTACCACCACTACTTTTCCACTTTTTAGGCAATCTTCCACATCACCACCGAAAATATTTTTTATCCTGGCATTGCCAAAAGTGGAACAGGTGGCAATTCCGATCTGATAGGCATTGCGTGAGACTGCCGCTATGCCCATGTCATTGAGAATAATAGCTAGCAAAGCCGCCGTTTCACACTCCCCTATGCATAGCAGAGCATCGAGACACGCAGCGTCCGGTTTGCTGGAAACTTCCTTTGCCCGTTCCAGCAAATTATTCGTGACACCGGCGCGGGCGGAAACAATAACGATAATTTCATTGCCAAGCCTAGCCCGCTCTCTGACTCTAGCAGCAATGGACTTTATTCGTTCGATGTTTGCCACCGACGTTCCGCCATATTTCTGCACAATGCGAACCATATTTGAAATTATTTTCTCTCAAAGCGATATTCGGACCCGTTCCACAGGTTTTTTATATTGCTCCTGTGACACCAAAAAATAACCGTAGCCATGACAATCGCCAAAGTGACACAATGACCGTTGTACCCGAAGGCGAAGGATGTTACGGGCAAACTTATGGCAAAAAATAGCGATGCTGCGGAAACAAACCTCGTTGCGTGAAAGATAATACCCCACAGTAATATTCCAACTATCGCCGTTCCCGGCATTAAAGCTGAAATGCCTCCCATTGTTGCAGATACACCTTTCCCTCCTTTAAATTTGAAAAATATCGAAAAATTGTGCCCTAAAACGACGCCCAACATCGCGCTGATACCCAAATCAACACTGGAAATACATCCCATTGGTCGTGGTTTTAAAGCCAACATCACCGTGGCAAACGATTTAAAAAAATCCCCAAGAAATGTCAAAATTCCAGCAAATTTTCCTGCGCTACGCACAACATTTGTAGCTCCCGGATTACCGCTACCAACACTACCAATGTCAATTCCGTAAAAATGCGATACCACACGTGCAAACAGCACTGATCCGATTAGGTATCCCACAAATGCAAAAAAAAGTATTACGCACCACTTCATCTAAACGCCGAAGCAGTAGCCTACCGTAACAGAATTGCAACAATAAAACATTAAAATTTAAAGTCATCTCCGAGGTAAAATTTGCGGCTTGCTTCATCATTTAGAAGAGCATGACGGTCGCCATGGCATAAAACTCTACCTTCGTAAATCAAGTAAGCGCGATCTACAATGCTCAAGGTTTCCCGCACATTGTGGTCAGTTATCAACACTCCAATGCCGCGATTTTTTAGCGAAATAATAATCTTTTGCAAATCACTGACGCTGATGGGATCGACGCCGCTGAAAGGTTCGTCCATCAACAAAAATTTCGGGTTCAACAGTAAAATTCGAGCAATTTCAAGGCGACGTTTCTCTCCTCCGGAAAGGGTGTAGGCTTTTTGTTTTGCAATGTGCGAGATGCGTAACTCGTTCAGAACCTTTTCCACGCACATACGTCTCTTTTCTCCATTCGGCTCTAAATATTCAGCAACACCCAACAAGTTATCGTAAACGGTCAATTTCCTGAAAACGGAATCCTCTTGGGGAAAATATCCAATGCCAAGCTTAGCTCTTTTATAGAGAGGATAATGGGTAATGTTCACATCGTTGATAAAAACCGTTCCACCATTAGCTTCAACGAGGCCGATAATCATGTAAAAAGTTGTGGTTTTCCCCGCTCCATTTGGCCCCAATAGCCCCACTACTTCGCCGCTGCAGACCTCCACGTCCACATCGTTAACTACGATCTTATCGCCATAGCGTTTTACCAAATTCCTAGCTCGCAATACCTCACTCATCGGGGTTACAGTCTGCAGGATTTTTGCGACCATTGCAAGGTTCTATTTTTTTATTGGATTTTTTAACTTTTCGAGATCATCAATGGATATCGTAGATCTACTGGCAGATTCAACTTTAACCAAATTTGAGCTGCGGTTTAAATACAATTTATCTCCACGCGCAGTCCCGTCAGGAGTGGTTATCCTAGCATTTCCGAGCAGTGTTATCCTATCACTCGCGGAGTCGAAAATTACTTCGTTGGCTACGCCATGCCTACAATCCTGCGTAAACTTAACATTGCCAAAGGCATGCACCTCCTTGATTGAAGCAGCGCCACAACCTCCACTGCGTAAAAAGTCATAATCTTTCGAGGAAATTACTTCCAATCGATTGCTGGACATCTCAAATCTATCACTCACAACGACAACATTTCCAATGAAAAAAAAAGATATGTGATCGCTGAAATCCATAGCTTCAATGGAATCGCTTTTAATCTCCGTGTTCGCCTGAACAAGGCAAAACACAGCACAAATGAAATAAAACAATATGCCAGCAAAGCATGCTTTCACGGTGTTACAAACTCCACCACATTCTCATCAAATACAACCATAACATCCTTGTTTGCTACGAATTTCTTCTCTTTGCCGAAAAACTTCCAATTCTTGGCGACGGCCACAAAATTTTTTCCCCTTAGCAAAACAAGGCCGTCTCCCGCTGCGATATTCGACGATGGCACCACATTGGCCTGGGGACTTTCAATGAAAAAAATAACGCTATTATCTTTTCCGCAACGATTTATCAACACGTTCGACACAGCTATGTGGCCGTCATCCCGAACTTCGCCGGTAGAACCCGTAATTTCCCAAGTTTTTACTCCGTTTGCATCGAAAATTGGCACATACAACCCCCTCGCAGGTGAAGTGGCAACGACTTCCGGTCCCGCGTGGAGCATACTCGAGATCAAAAAGCTTATAAAAACTAACTTCGCCACACGGCTCCAAAATGACTTTATCTGACTATCCAACTTTGCAAAAACTCCATTACATACTTACAACGAATTGCTACTTGGCAATAAAAATAAAAAAACGCTGGCCTTTTTGGTAAAAAATGCTGAATTCATAATTATGAGAGATTTTTTTGCCGAATGTTTGGAACGTTACCCGGTGCTTGAACACTGTAAAAACGATATTTTAAAATCGTGCAACTTGCTGGAAAATGCCTTCAGGTTAGGGAAAAAATTGCTGCTGTGCGGCAATGGCGGGAGTGCGGCAGACTGTGGACATATAGCGGGTGAACTGCTCAAAAGTTTTAAGAGCAAGCGGCTGGTCGAAGATGATTTTAGACGCAGCGCAGGCGATGAAATTGCCGATAATTTGCAGGGGGCTTTGCCGGCAATTTCCTTACCGGACATGGTTTCCATAAACACTGCCTATGCCAATGACTGTGATCCGAAGTATAATTTTGCCCAGCTGGTGTATGCCCTTGGGTTTTCGGGGGACGTTCTGCTAGCAATATCCACTTCTGGAAATGCAAAAAATGTCAATTTGGCCGCTACCGTAGCCAGGGCCAAAAGTATGACTGTAGTTGGCTTAACCGGTGAATCGGGAGGGGCTTTGGCTGAAAAATGTGACAGTTGCATCCGTGTGCCGGAAAGTGAAACATTCAAGGTTCAGGAATTACACTTGCCGGTTTACCATACTCTGTGCCTGATGCTGGAACAAAAATTTTTCCATTAAACTATATTCAAATCGATATAAGCTTGAGCTTAAGATCTTCTTCGAATAAGATTTCGCACAGCCTTGTCATTTCATCTCTCATTGTGCACAAAAATCCAAAATTGCTAAACTTTGAAGGGGATACACTCATGGCTAGATCGTTGCTGAGAAGTATTTCAAAGACGCCAGTTCGGCCGTAGTACTTCCGTCCAAGGCACTTATCACACCATGCATCACTTTGACAAAATTTGCACTTTAACCTCATCAGCTCCTGGGAAATTACACAGCGAACACAGGAATTTATCAGATACTCAGAGACACCGAGATCGCGCAGGCGCGTGATCGCTTCTTCCGCAGAGCCAGCGTGAACAGTTGACAGGATAAGATGGCCGGTCAGGGCGGCTTGAATGGCTGACTGTGCTGTTTCGGAATCGCGTATTTCGCCTATGAAAATAACGTTGGGAGCTTGGCGTAAAACAGCCCGTATTATGTGGTTAAATGTGAGCCCAATTCTTTCGTCAACGGATACTTGGCTGACGTTGAGCAGCATGTATTCTATGGGATCTTCGATGGTTATAACCTTCTTTGATGGGGAGGAAATGTGCTTCAATAGGGAATACATCGTCGTCGTTTTCCCGCTTCCCGTTGGACCAGAAACAAGCAACAAACCACTATCGAGGCTTGCCAATGCTTTTAAGCATGAGGCTTGCGAGTCACTCAATCCAAGGTTGCCCAGAGAAAATTCCTCAGAGTCCGCATTAAATATACGCAAAACAGCATTTTCACCGTAAATGTTTGGAATAATTGACACTCGTACATCATATTGGCGACCATTCAGGCTAATTTTTAGGCGGCCATCCTGTGGTAGGCGCGTTTCATCAAGTTTCAGCTTTGCGCGTAATTTTATATTTGTTACGGTTGCTCGCGCTAGGTTTTGGTCGAGCTGCTGAACGGTAGCCAGTTTGCCATCCACTCGGAATCGTACGCGCATGCCCGAGCTGTTGCATTCAAAGTGCATATCCGACGTGCGCATGTTGACAGCAAGTTCTGCAAAATACTCAAATAAGCGATCAAGGGGGATCTTGTGCCCCTCCTCTGCTTTATCCGCTGGAGCAGCGCAATATGTTTGCTTATCCCCATGGTCAACGCGTTCGCCATTAACTTGCCGCCCTTCGAAAAAAGACAAAAGCAACTCCTTCTTTGCCAGCATGCAAGTAACGTTTAATGCAAAGCGGGCGCTTATGTTGTCGATGACATCAATGGCACAGGGGTCACAGGTTGCAATATGCAAGTTCCCATCCAGCTTACCAATGGGAACAATCAGGTGGCGCCTGGCGTATTCGCATCCAAGACTAGCCAAAATATCGTTTTCCACATTATCTAAGCTATGGCACAATCCACCAATGCATAGTTTGTTGAATATTTCCCTTTTCGCAGGATGATTTTCAATAAAACTAAAAGTGTCAAAATTGCCTATGGATTCAGCATCGGCGAAATTGTTGTCAATTAACCACTGTACCAGCCAATCTTTCACAGTTTATTTCCTACCATAGCCAAACAGATTGAAACAGTTTTCATCGGAAATCTCTGGAATGAAGACTATCTCATGAACATCAGCGGCGTCATCTATTACTGAAAATCCGACTATGGCACCGTCGCATTCGAAAAGCAGCTTTCTGCCCACTGCTTCCAGCGACAGTTTATACATTTCATAAGCAGCATGGTCGGTCAAAGACATAGCCAACACACAACCGTAGGCACAATTTCTAAGGGAAATCTTGGCAATATCTTGTTCCGTAAAAAGAGGAACGGGAGCAACGGCTACATCCACGCAACTCACCGGCAAAGTTACTACTTGCGAACAAGCCTCATTGCAAGATTCTAGCAAGATGGAACAGCTATGTTTAATGCGACCGGCAGAATTGCAACCAACTAACAACGCGCAGATAACAATGGAAAAAACCCAGCAAACTTTCCTACAAAACATCGTCTAGAGTATAGAGACCGGGCCGATTAATTGCAACGAACTTTTGAGCTGCATACAATGCCCCACGGGCAAAAACTTCCCGATTTGTTGCGCGATGAATAAGTTCCAGTCTCTCTCCTTGGCCGGCAAATAACACCTCATGGTCACCCACAATATCGCCACCGCGAACGGAATGCAAACCTATTTCACCGATGCTCCGCTTACACTCACCGTGTCTGCCGAAGTTTTCCACACATTGCCGCTCACCTTGTATCGCCTTCAGCAAAGTCATAGCTGTACCGCTGGGCGCATCTTTTTTTTGCGAGTGATGAGCTTCGATTATTTCAATATCAAAACTTGTGGGCAAAGATTTAGCCGCAGCTTTCACGAGCTTATTTAAAATAAAAATACCTATGGAAAAGTTCGTCCCATACAGGATAGGAAAATTTTCCGCGCTTAGAGTAACTCTGCGCTCCTGCTCATCGCTCAATCCCGTCGTTCCGGAAACAATTTTAGTTTTATATTTTTCGGCGATGCTACACAATTTAATCAAGGCATCAGGAGAACTGAAGTCTAGGCAAACATCGGGATTCTTGCTCAACTCGGCTTCAAAGTTGGACTCGCGATTCATTTCGCCAATAACCTCACAGCCATACTGACTTGCCAGGGATATAATGAACTGACCCATGCGGCCGTGGGATCCACATACTAGTATCTTCATAGGTTGAAATCTGCAATATTATCGAGTGAAATTACGCTGACGCCGGGATTGATCCGCTTCATCAGACCGGCGAGAATCTTACCCGGGCCGCACTCAAAAAAGGTCTTCACGCCACTCCCTATTGCCCTCTCACAGCACTTGGCAAACAGCACCGGTGATGTTATTTGCTTCACCAGCAGACCCCTGGCTTCTTCACCCGTTTTCACAAAATCAGCGCTAACATTCGAAATGATGTTAATTTTTGGATCTTTAAACTCAATATTTTCCACAAATTTTTCAAAGCTAGCCCTAGCTTCTCCCATCAGTCGACTGTGGTAAGCTCCGGCAACTTTTAAAGGAAAAATGCGCTTAAATGACATCTTTTCTGCCATCTCAAGGGCCGATTGCATGCCATTGTACTCACCGGAAATTACGACTTGTCCGGGACAGTTCATGTTAGCTATTTCCACCCCAGTCTTACCGCAGATTTCAAGAATATCATCAAACATACCACCAATCAGACTCACCATGGCCCCTCGAGTATTTTCGCAAGCTTTTTGCATCAAGGTCCCGCGCATATGGGCGATTTTCAAACCGATTTCAAAATTAAAAACCTCAGCAACGCACAGTGCAGTGAGTTCACCCAAACTGAGGCCAAACGTCACTTCGGCACGCTTTTCCGGATACAAGCTATCCATAGCAGCCACGGCGGCATAGCCATGAGTAAATAGCGCCGGTTGGCAACAATTCGTAGCTGTCAAGTCCTCATCGGGGCCGTAAAATAGTGTGTTCAAAAAGGATTCGCCTAAAATTTCGCTCGCTCGTTTAAACACCTGTGCGGCGGCGTAATTCCCTTCACACAGCGATCTCCCCATGCCAATGTATTGAGCTCCTTGCCCGGGAAAAATCAGACCAATGTTCATAAATCAATAACTTTTTGCCCAAATGGCCCGCTGTTTGCTTTTCTTTCCGCTAAACGGGCAAATCCCCTCCTCGCAGCCTTCCAAAGGTAGGCAACAAATGGTTACGCCTAACTCTTTTTTAATTCGCTCTTCAATGGCAGAATCGCCACTCCAGTGTGCAGCAGCAAAGCCACCGGATTCCCTAAAGTAGGTGAAAAATTCGGCTTCGGAATCGATGTTTACCTTGTTCGTGTCGCGATATTGCCGTGCACGTTTGAACAGGGTAGCTTGAATATCATCTAGCAGGGAACAAAATGCCCCAACGAAGGCGTCGCGATCGCAAGTTTGCTTACCCAACCTGACCGCATCGCGGCGTGAAAAACATACGCTGTTTGCACCAACATCCCGCATGCCAATCTCAATAACGACTGGAACACCGCGTTTTACGTGGCTCCAAAACTTCTCCCCTCCGCGCAGGTCTCGGCTATCAATCTCGATGGAAATATCCGAAAAACTAGAAACATTTCTCTCCAATTCCTGCTTCAGCTTGTTGCAATACTGCAGGACAATTGATCGGTCCGGCTCAGTGAAAATTGGCAAAATAACAGCATGAATCGGTGCTAATTTTGGCGGAAGAACCAGGCCATCGTCGTCGGAATGGGTCATAATCAGCCCGCCTATGAGGCGCGTAGTCACTCCCCAGGATGTTGTCCAACCATATTCCTCAGTCCCTTCCCTGTTGACAAATTTTATTCCCGAAGCCCTGGCAAAATTTTGTCCCAAAAAGTGGGACGTACCAGCTTGGAGCGCTCTTTTATCCTGCATCATCGCCTCTATGCAATAGGTATCAACGGCACCAGGGAAGCGCTCACTGTCCGATTTTTTTCCACAAATAACCGGCATGGCCATGTAGTCTTCGGCGAAAACACGATACATTTCCAATATGTCGCGAGTCTCTTGCATGGCCTCTTCCGGAGAGGAATGAACGGTATGCCCTTCCTGCCAAAGAAATTCAGTTGTGCGCAAAAACAAACGGGTACGCATTTCCCAACGAACCACATTGGCCCATTGGTTAATCTTCAGAGGTAGATCGCGGTAGGATTCTACCCAATTCGCAAATGATTCCCCTATAATTGTCTCCGACGTTGGCCGGACGATCAGCGGCTCCTCCAATGGGGAAGAGGGAATCAAATGTCCCTTGCCGTCTGGTTGCAAACGGGAGTGGGTAACAATGGCACATTCTTTCGCAAAACCCTCCACGTGTTCCGCCTCCTTTTCAAAAAATCGCAGTGGAATAAACAGGGGGAAATAGGCGTTTTTATGGCCGGATTTTTTTAACATTCCGTCGAGGATCTTTTGCATATTTTCCCAAATCGCATACCCTAAAGGCTTGATCACCATGCAGCCGCGAACGGAGCTAATTTCGGCCAGGTCCGCTGCTTTTATGACCTGCTGGTACCATTCGGGATAATCCTGATCTCTCCGCGGATTAATTGCACTGCGCTCAATTTTCATAGGTTCACCCTCTATGGAAATAGGCTAAAAAATAAAGCCTTAAGTAACTGTTTCTGCTAAGAGACAAATCAAAAACAATAGATAAGCACATAAAAGGAGCAAAAACATCTTCACCTAACGCAAAATAGTTTTTCTGAAAAAATTGAAATTCCATTCTTTGTTGAGATTTGTTAAAGTAATCTTGATTAAATCAATATTTTTAACAAAATGCTACTTTTCAGATGAGAAACAGTGTCATAATGCGGTGTGGGACGAATTACGTAGCACTCGCCATGTTCAACGATAAAGGGAAGTTTACCAACGCCCTATCGTACCCAATTCGCCACAGTGGCAGTGGCGACGAAGAATGGTTGGCTGCTCTTTCAAAGACAATAGAAGGTATATCCGCTGATCTTAAATTGAATACCATACTCGTCATTCCACCAAATAACAAAATTTTCGTCAAGTATTTGGAACTGCCGGAAGTGGAAAAGGATAATTACAGGCAAGCTTTAAAGTTTGAATTTCAAAGAAATTTTCCAGGAAATGAGGAAGAGTGGATTTGGGATACGTACCACCACCAGGAAAAAAATAATGGGGCATTTGTCGTGGCGATGCAAAGAATTTTTGCCGAACGTCTCCTGGATGTTCTGTTACGGCAAAAGGTAAACTTTTCCTATTTATGCCCGGAGATAGTTCTGAATGCCATAGCATTGCAGGAGTACGTAAAAGACTCCCAGAACACCATGCTACTACACATCGGCAGCGAAACCTCCCTAATTTCGGTGAACGGTAAGAATGCTCATCACATGAGGGTAATTCAATTGGCGTTCGATTGGGTAGATGACCAAATATCAAATTCCCAGCAAATACCAGCCCCCGATGCGCGTAAAATAAAGTTGGAATATGTGCAAAAGTTGAGTCAAAGTCCGGCGGGATTAACTTTCATAACGTATTACATAAAGCAATTTGCTAATAAGATGCAGCAGGAACTCAAGCGTTCGGAACTGTTTTTTTGCAGAACATTTGGCCAATCACCGGTAAAAAGGATAATATTGAGCGGCAAATGCGTGGACATAGTGACTTTTTCCGATGTTATCGTTGAACTAAATACCGATACCAAGGTGGAAACTGTTGGCAAAATGATGCTGGAAATTTTTGATAAATCGCTCAACGAGGCTAAGCGGGATATTTTATCACACAACATATTTGCCTATCTCGGCGCAAATTTGTGCATATCCAAGGATAGAACATCCCTGATAAATTTATTTTCCGAAGATTTTAAAAATCAGATATCATTCCAGCGCAGGCACCCAATTTACATGGCCGCAATGGTGATCATTGTCTTTGCTTCCATCCTTGGCCTTAAGTTGCTTTCCCAAAAAGTAAACTTACTTGAACTCAAAAAATTAGCCCTGGAAGCTAGGTTGCGCGAATCCTCCCTCGATACCCAAAAGTACAATGAAGCGATCATGACTGAGCGCAAGCTCCGCGATTCCATAGTAAAAATCAAGGGAGCACTATATTCTCAGGATACTTGGATTAATCTATTTAACGACCTGCAGCAGTCGATTAAGTTTCTAAAAACCTCCTGGATAGAAAGCTTCAAATGGAACGATTCTACGGATGGTGAAGGTAGGGATGTCGTGCACGTTGTTGTTAAAATATTCATGAATGAGCAGAGGCAATTCGACGATATTTCAAACGATATAGAGCAATTTTTGACCTCACTCAAGGAATCTCGCGACATAGTAGAGACGGCAAATACCGTAATATCGCCTGCAGAAAACAGCGTATTGACCTTCTCCTTTGACATTAAATTGAACCAAAATTCTCAAATATTGGCACAATGAAAAAACTATTTTTTAGGCGGCATAAGTTGTTCTTCATATCCCTACTTCTTCTTGCAATATGTGAGGTGATTTTGGCAAAACGTTGCGTCCAATATTGGCAAAAGGAGGTTATGATTGGGGAAGAGGTCAAAACCATAGATTCTGTCCTGTCAGATAAAAACAGGGCGCTCCCAAGCGAATATAGGTTAAGGGAACAGGTAGCAAACGATGATGTTCAAAAGTATAGAAATTTCGTGGCAAATACTTGGTTAAACATAGCGAGGCGGGAGCGGGACAATGAGATGATTGCCCAGCCATCGACCAACGTGGCTCTTTTCTTTGAAATTTCCGACTTTGTTACTCAAAATCGGGAGCTATGCGATTCTTTGGGCATATCCTACGACCAAGACTATTCCTTTGGATTTAGTGACTACTTTAACAAAAAAGAGCAACCACTCAGCAGCGAAATTTTGCACATTCATCAGCAGAAAGAGCACATCAAGACAGTCTTGAAGTATTTGTTTGAATCGCGGGCAATATACTTGCATTTAGATAGCGTCGAACGCGGAGTCAGCGAAACATCGGCGGATTCCAGGAACAGTGATATTTTCATATCACACGAAAAAAGGATCCAATCGGAAGACCTTCAATCGGATGTGTACAAGTTCACATTTGAATCCTTTACGAGCACATTTCGCAAGTTTTTAAACGGTCTAAGAAAGGGCGAAGCCCCTCTCGTGGTACGTGGCATAGAAGTGGAGCCCTGCAAGCAAACTTATTTAAAAAAGCAAGCCCAGGAATACTTGATTCAAGGAGCTCCATCAAAATATACCCTAACAGTAGAAGTTCTCAATTTACCGAACGATTTAACGAGGCGTTATAGGCGCGATGTAAGATATATTAGGCGAAAAGCTGCCATCTAATCAGGCTCTTGAAGCTTGCAACCAAACACTGGATGCGAAAAATTACTTAGATAAAACCAACGAAAAGCACTAGCTTTCGACTTTAAGTCCCTCGCCAAATTTAAGCAAACTATTCAAAACTATTTTTTGAATGCTAGGATTATCTACTTCAACTGCATGGAAAACAGAAGCATTTGGTTTTGGTGAGGCATTGAGAATATTAATAATGACACGTCTAGCTTTATTTACATAATCAGGAAAATTGCGAAATTGAAAAGTCTTTGTCGCTAGAGTTTCCACGATGGCCTTTTCCACTTCTTCTTGATCTATGGAAATTAGCACACAAGTGTCAAATTTAGCCATACTCTTTAGGGGCACTTCCAGATTTTTACCAATGTGCAGCATTGGTTGAAAAATTTTTACCATGAAAAATTTACCCAATACTTCGTTTTCCATCAAACCAAGTTTTTGGGCAAAAAATGCCATACGTTTCAGGGCAAGCAAGAATTTTTCAGGATGAAACTTCTCAATTTTTGCAAAAAGATTCGATAAGGGTTCATTTTCGCAACCTTTTTCAATTTTCCTTATCACCAAGTCTTTACTAACCTCACTAATAAAATCGGCAATATCTCTATTCATTGGGTCGTTTGTACCGGAAGTTATATTGAAAATTTTTCTAAGAAACTGCTCGCTGCCTTTGGCAATGGCGCCGGCGCGCTCCATTAATGTCTGCGTAGATTTTGTGCTTGGGGTATGAGAAGCACTCGAGGCAAAAGAGTCTTCGCTGGGAAGAGCAATCCTTACATGCCGCTCATCCTTGGAGAAATTAGAGTTCTTTTGTTGATCTATTTTAGTGGCTAAGTCCTTTAAATCGATATCGTTCATATCAACACCAATCAAACACGAAGCCTATGATACATATTTTTTTAATTTTGGCAAGCAAAATAAGAAATCAAATCAATTTTCCAAAAAAGCCTTTGATTTTTGCCGAACACTTTCCCCAGTTTTCATCGAAAACTTCACACTAAAAAATTTCTCACAAAATCTTCTTCTCGAAACAAACGACTCCTCTTCACTTTTGAGTGGCACTTTCGATTATCTTGGAAAAATAACTAGCAATTACTACTACCCCCTATCTATATTCACATTGAATCTATGTTGAGTTCGAGCACATATCACAAAACATTTGCCAGTTAAAAGATAAAAACTATCCAAATTCATTTTTCTTGAAAAATTTAAAGTAAAAATTAAGGTCACCCTACCTATTAGGCTATGAAGTGCGGGAGGTTAAGTTTATCGTTGGTGTGTATTGCGACGCTAACCGGTTGCACTACAAACAATTCAGGAAAGCAGGGCAAGCCTTGCGCTGCAAACAAGGTACACGTAACCACGATTTGTACCGATTCAAGGGAAAATAACGTCGCAGCAACGGCTTTAGTCGGGAACATAGATCTGGACCTGAGCATGCTCATTGATATCGCCCTTGAAAATAATCCCGAGACGAAGCGTAGCTGGCATGCTGCTCGTGCAGCAGAGGCGCAAGTTGGTCAGGTAAGGAGTTCCTTTTATCCAACGGTTGTCCTGGGAGAGCAAGTTGCCCGCAATGAAAGTAATATCCCCGCTGGACAGAACCTCATTCAAAAAAATCTTTCCACATCATACTATCCAAGCGTGGAAATTCACTATTCCCTATTTCAATTTGGAGCAAACAAAAACCTGGCTGAAGCGGCAAAACAGGCTTTGTGTGCGGCTAACTGCCAATATAATCGAACAATTCAAACCGTCGTTCATGGCGTGCAAAAGGCCTATTTCACCCTTTGCTCCGCGGAATCAACGGTGAGTTCTAACGAACACAACTTAAACGATGCCATTGCAGCCTACGAATCTGCTTTTCTGAGATATCAGTCTGGCCTGATAAACATACAGGAATATCTTCAAGCAAAGGCCAATAAATCTCAGGCCGAGTTTGAGCTGGAACAGTCACGTTCTAAAGTTGAATCCTCACGCGCTGCTCTTGCGCAAGCCATAGGAATAAGTGTTTCGAAAGCTGTTCGTGTTTTACATCCAACATTACCCACAAGCGCAGCGGATATGGATAAGGCCATAGATAACATCATGGAGAAAGCCGCTCAAGGATCCCCAGACATCGCCCTGGCCTATGCTGGAGTATCTGCAGCTTTACGCATCTCCCGTCCCGAAGATACAAAGGATATGGACAAAGCCATTGACAATCTCATGGGGAAAATTGTTCGCACACGCCCAGACGTCGCAGCAGCATACGCAAACGTACAGGCAAAGGAACGTTTGACACGTTGCGCCCGAGCAAAAATGTTACCCGAGCTTGTCATAGGTGGATCTGGCAATAAAAAGAAATATTCCAACACATCGGGAGCTTTCGATAATTTTAATATATTTGCAGGATTAACGTGGAAAATTTTCGATGGCTTCAAAAATTTCTATGATGTATCAGAAACCAAAGAAAATCTAGGAATTGCCAGGCAAGAATTGCGAGCTACGGAACTGCGCGCACAAACGGAAATGTGGACCCACTACTTTTCGTTCAAGTCAGCGAGTAAGCAGTTACAGGCGGCACGAGTTTTCGAACAGTCTGCCAGAGAAGCCTTCGAGGCCACGGTAACGTCCTTCAACAACGGGCTGTGCAAAGTTACTGATCTCATATCAGCTCAGACCTGCTTAGCCAATGCCCGTAGGCAGCGCGTAATATGTGAAAATAATTTGCTCACAAGTCTATCTGACCTGGCTTATTCAACCGGCAGTACGGATAGCTCTGATTTAATCCAAAATAAACGAAAATAAACATGTGTAAAAATTTTCTCAGATGCGTTCTATTGTTTGCCATACTAACCACTTCGGGTTGCGGGAAAAGCGAACAGCCGCAGCGCCCACCCATACCGGTTATTTCAGCCAAGGCCATTCTACAAGATGTACAGGAATATATAGATTCCATCGGAGTTTGCTGTTCCCGTGAACGGGTTGACGTGGTACCAAGAGTCCCGGGCACATTGTTTTCTCTGCACTTCAAGCAAGGCGATGAGGTTCACAAGGGAGATCTTTTGTACACAATAGATTCGAGGACCTATGAAGCGGCCCTAAATCAAGCAAAAGCACAATTGGCGCAAGCGGAAGCGCAGTTGAAACTGGATATGGTCAAATTGGAGCGTGTCAAATCTTTGCTTCCACAAAATTTCATTTCGAAACAGGAATATGACGCCTGCGAAGCAATGGTATCGAAAGACTTGGCAGCCGCGGATGCCGCCAAAGCTGTTGCGGAACAGGCAAAAATTAATTTGGAATATTGTTCCATAACGGCACCCATCGATGGAGTGACGGGAAAATACTTTATGGACGTTGGAAATGAAGTATCACGGGGGACATTTCTCGTCAGCCTCCAAAATGTTGACAGACTGAACATTGACTTTCCCGTTTCGGAAAACCTTTTTCCAAAGTTACGTGAAATTTTTAATGATTCTAAAGGTGGATTGGATGTTGAAATCAGACTCGCGGCTAATAGTGAAATCTCTGCCGTGGCAAAATTGGAATTCATTGAAAACACCGTTAGTAAGCAATCCGGCTCCATAAATTTGCGGGCTTTTCTCGATAATAGGGATCGCAAATTTTGGCCCGGAGAAACCGTTACTGCAAAAGTTCTTCTAAAAACAAACAAAAATTCCGTACTGGTTCCAAGCGAAAGTGTCAAACTTGGTCAAATGGGGAGATACGTATTCGTCGTTAAGGAAGATAAAACTGTGGATTTGAGAATAGTGTCAACGGGCCAGAGCTACGGTGATTTCATTATGATAAAAAGTGGCGTGTCCGCCGGGGAGGTTGTCGTAAAAGCCGGCCAACTAATGCTCTCCCACGGAGCGAAGGTTATGGAATTGCCCGATCAGCGAAAAAACTCATTCAAAGCTGACTTAAAAAGTGACCAGGATATGGCTGAAAAGAACCCAACAACAAAATAAAAGATGGCCAATATTTCAGAACCATTCATTCGTCGCCCAGTATTTACAATACTGCTGACGTTATCAGCAATCATAGGCGGCATATTCTGCTATACGCAGCTGCCAGTTAGTGATCTGCCAAACATAGACTACCCAATTATACAGGTTTATGCCTCATTCCCAGGTATGGATCCTGAAACAATGGCAGCCAGTGTAGCTTCACCCCTCGAAAAGGAGTTCATGAAAATAGAAGGACTCGATATGGTGACTTCGAGGAGTATTCAGGGAACCAGCTTATTAACTTTACAATTCGATTTGAGCAAAAATATCGATGGGGCAGCCATGGATGTGCAAGCAGCGATAACTCGCGCATCATATAAGCTGCCAACTGACATGCCAACGCCACCATGGTTCTTCAAAACTGACCCCAATAGCAAACCCATATACTACATCTCCCTAACCAGTGATACGCTCACCAGAGGCGAATTATATGATTATGCCATTGACGAGGTTGCTCAGCGTATGAGCATATTAAAAGGAGTGTCAAACGCCAATGTTTACGGCCTTTCCAAGGCAGTTAGAATTGAAGTGGATTCAAGAAAACTATACAACAAGGGACTTACCATTGATGACATCATAAAGGCGATACAGCAAGGGACAGTATGCCTTTCAGCGGGCAGATTTAAGACGGAGAATAATTCCATTACCATAAAACCATCGGGGCAGCTCAAAAACACAAGTGATTACCTTAACGTTGTCATAGCCTCCAAGGACGGCCTTCCGGTCTATCTGAAAGACGTTGCTTTTTGTGTGGAAAAACTGGAATCGAACGATGTGCAAACTCGCTTGTGGACGAAGAGCGGCAAAGGATCCTCTGCATCCGGTGTCGTCGTCGCTATTACGCGCGCAACAGGAGCCAATGCCGTTGAGATATCCAAACAGATCGATGACCTTCTCCCAAAACTTGAGCAACACATGCCAGGGTCAATCAAGCTAAAAAAAATGTATGACCGTTCAGAAACCATAATAGCATCCATAAACGATGTGCAAATGACCCTGGTCATTGCCTTTGTTCTTGTTGTCTTGGTTATCTTTTTGTTTCTAGGACGTATTCGGGAAACGATTATCCCCATCGTTGCCATGCCTCTTTCGCTACTTATAACATTCATTGTCATGCGCATGTTCAACTTTAGTTTGGACAATTTATCCCTAATGGCGCTGACGCTGTCTATCGGGTTTTTAGTAGACGATGCCATTGTTTTTCTAGAAAACATGGTGCGCAGGATGGAAAATTTTGGCGAGTCTCCACTCACCGCTTCGCTGAATGGTGCCAAGGAAATAAGTTTCTCCATCCTATCGATGACCCTTTCATTGGCAGCAGTGTTTATCCCTTTGATATTCATGTCCGGGCAGGTTGGCCGCGTATTTCGCGAATTTTCCGTGACTATCATAGTAGCAATTCTGGTCTCGGGAATTGTTTCCCTAACCCTTACGCCTATGATGTGCGCCCGCCTATTGAAGCCTATCAAAAAGGACGAACGCACCAAACTAGAAATTGCCTCACAAAAATTTGAGGAAAATTTTCTAAAATTTTATAGCCGTTCACTGGACTGGTTTCTGCAGCATCGTTCCATATCGATTTTAATTTGGGTAATTTGCTTAATTGGCACCTATTTAACATTTTCAGCTCTACCCAAAGCATTTTTACCTGCCGGCGATAGTGGGCTCGTTTCTGGACTCTTTGTCACCCAAGAAGGAACGTCACCAAATGCTATGTTTGCAGCTCAAGAACTTATAGAAAATGCATTAAAAAAGAACCCATACATAGAGCAATTGATGTCCGTGGTTGGTGTTTCCGGGATGCTGACCGACAACCAGGGAGTTCTCGTTGCATTCCTTTCAAAGGGTAAACGACCAAGCATACAAAATGTAGTACAAATGAGTGCAGGTGATTTGTATATGGTCCCAGGTGTGTACACGGCAATACGTCCATCTCCTAGCCTAGAAATCAGTACCGGTGCGGTGGGAACGATGCAGGGGAAGTACGCTTATATCCTCTCTAGTATGGATACGGCAACCCTGTATAAAGTAGCGGACGAGTTGGCAAAAACTTTAATGAAAAATCCCGGATTTGCACGCGTATCAACGGACGCCTATTTAAATTCTCCACAGGCATCGGTGAAATACTTGCGCAACCAGGCATATTCCTACGGAATCTCGCCCTACAACATAGAAAATACTTTCAAACAGGCTTTCTCCGACAACTATTGTTATCTAATAAAAGATGGCACACACCAGTATAAAGTTATAGTTTCCCTGGCCGATCAGGACAGGCAAAAAATTGAGGATTTTAATAATCTACACTTTCGTGGAGCGTCCGAAGCGATGGTTCCCTTTGCATCCGTTGCAACCTATGAAAAAACTCTCGGACTATTGTCCGTTAACCACACCAATAATTTTCCATCGGTAACCATATTTTTCGACTTAAAAGATGACTTTCCCGTTGGTGAAGCAACCAAATTTGTAGAGCAGGTATCGAAAAAAATCATCCCATCAAACATCATGGCGAGCTTTGAAGGCGAAGCTAAAACATTTAGGGAGTCAGTGCACAGTCTGGTCATATTGCTCTTTGTGGCGGTATTTGTCATGTACGTAATTTTGGGAATAATGTATGAAAGTTACATCCATCCCATAACGGTGCTTTCCGCCCTGCCCGTGGCCGTCGTTGGAGGCCTCTTGACGCTCTTTTTATTCCGTATGGAACTATCTCTATATGGATACATCGGTCTATTCATGCTCATAGGTATCGTAAAAAAGAACGGCATACTCGTAATTGATTTTGCCATTGCGCGCCAGAAGGAAGGCATGGACACGGTGAAAGCCATACATACCGCTTGCATGGAACGTTTCAGACCAATTATGATGACAACTTTGGCGGCACTCATTGGACAAGTCCCCATAGCAATTGGCGTTGGAGCGGATGGTGCTTCGAGGGTCTCTCTGGGGCTATCAATCATAGGAGGATTGGTCGTTTCCCAGGTAATTACACTTTACATAACTCCCGTAATATATCTCTATCTTGAAGATTTTCAGGAAAAAGTTCTTGATAAAATTCCATTTTTTGCGAGAGAACTTGAGGAGTAATGTTACCCTGCATCCTTGTAGTCGATGACGAAAAAAATACGCGCGATACCCTGACTCAGCTGTTTGATTCGGAGTATGAGACGTTCAGTGCAGCTAATTTTGATGAAGCAACAAATTTATTAAAAAACGAACGCTTCGACGTCATTTTAACCGACCTACGCATGCAAGGAAAAAATGGCATGCTGCTTTTGGATGAAGTCAGCAAAGCATCACATAAGCCAGCTTGCATAATGATGAGCGCCTATGGAACCATAGAAACTGCGGTTGAAGCATTGAAACATGGAGCGTTCGATTTTGTGACAAAGCCCATCGACTTCGATCGACTCAATGTACTGATAAAACGCGCCATTAATTTCCGTTCCTCCACAAAGGAAGCGAAAAATACAGTAAAAAAGAAATTACTGGAAGCGACTCCCATAATAGGTTCCTCCGGAAATTTGCGTTCTACGCTGGCTCTCATAAAAAAAATTGCCCCCACAAAGGCAAATGTCCTCTTTGAGGGAGAAACGGGCACGGGGAAAGAACTTTTTGCCCATGCGGTTCATACCAACAGTGACCGCAAAGAGGGACCTTTTGTAGCCATACACTGTGCAGCTTTGCCAAAAAATTTGCTTGAAAGCGAGCTATTCGGCCATGAAAAGGGAGCCTTTACGGGAGCGGATTTAAAGCACATTGGTCTCTTTGAGCGTGCCCAGGGAGGCACCATTTTTCTCGATGAAATAGGCGAAATAGATCTGGACATACAGGTGAAACTACTGCGTTTCCTTGAGACGAAAAAATTACATCGCATTGGAGGAACGGCTGAAGTAGCGGTTGACGTCAGAATCGTGTGTGCTACGAACCGCGATCTTGCCAAACTGGTCAGTGAACGAAAATTTCGCGAAGATCTGTTTTATCGCCTAAATGTCATAAAAATACGTGTTCCTCCCCTGCGTGAACGGAAAAACGACATTCCCGAATTGCTATCTTTCTACATAAAAAAGTTTTGCGACGATAATAACTTGGTTCCACCGAAGCTATCATCGGAAGTTATGGATATTCTGGTAGCATACAAATGGCCAGGTAACATACGGGAACTGCGCAATTTTTGCGAAAGTGTTGTTATTTTGCACAGTGGTGACGGCGTTACAGTGAACGATATCGATCGAAAATTTTTACACAGCAGTCTTGAAACATAAGCTTTAATGTGCGATCAAAGAAGTTCCTGTCATTTCCTGCGGTTGCTCAAGTTCCATAATTTCCAACAGGGTTGGGGCAATGTCGGCCAAACAGCCACTTTGGCGCAATTTGAAAGAGTTTACTTTTGGTCCATAGAGTACAACTTCCACTGGATTTGTCGTATGCTGAGTGTGAGGCTGCCCAGTTTTGAGGTCAACCATGCACTCCAAATTTCCATGGTCAGCGGTAACTAGGGCGGAACCGTTCACCCCATCCAGGCATAGCAGGATCTCCTTGATGCATTTATCAACAACTTCCGCCGCCTTGATCGCTGCTTGCAAGTTCCCCGTATGACCTACCATATCGGGATTGGCAAAATTGACCACAACTAGAGCGTATTTTCTGCTCAAAATTGCTTCTTTGACGGCATCTTTTACCAAAAATGCGCTCATTTCCGGCCTTTCATCGTAGGTTTCAATGTCACGTGGGCTTGGAATCAGCACCCGATCCTCGCCAGAAAACGGCTCCTCACGGTAATCGTTGAAAAAAAATGTGACGTGGGCGTACTTTTCCGTCTCTGCGCAGCGAAATTGTTTCAAACCGATGGAACTAATATACTCTCCCAAGATGTTTTTCATCTTTGGTGGACGCTGAAAAACGACATTTTTTGTCAGCCCAGCCTCATATTCGGTAAAAGTGGCATAGTAAAGAGACAGAAACTTTTCACGGGAAAATTCAGTAAAATGCTCATCCAGAAAGGCGTGAGTTAATTCGCGGGGGCGATCTCCGCGGAAGTTAAAAAATATCACGCTGTCATCGTTTTCGATTTTCCCTTCAAACTCACCCGTATTTGAAATTATCTTCGTTGGGGGAATGAATTCGTCCCCCACCTTCCCTCCGTCGGATGGAAAGTTATAATAATTGCTGATAGCTAATTTGGGGGATGTTGCCGTTTGACACTCTCCAATGCCGGTCAAACAGTCATAGGCCTGCCTAACCCTGGCCCAACGCTTGTCCCGATCCATTGCAAAAAAACGTCCGATAACAGTGGCAATCTTTCCCACACCAATTTTGGCACAAAAGCTTTCAATTTCGGATAAAAAATTTATGCCACTCTTTTGTGGAGTGTCTCTCCCATCGGCAAAAAAATGTATGTATACCCTATCCAAATTTGCATTTTTAGCGCAACGCAGCAGAGCATACAAATGCCTCAGGGCCGAATGCACCCCACCGTCAGAACACAACCCGAACAGGTGTAGCTTTGAGTGATGCTTCTGCACATTATCGAAGGAGGCAACAATGGTTTCATTTTTCTCGAAAGAGCCATCGGCAATGGATTTATCGATGCGAACTATTTCTTGATCGACGATGCGGCCGGCTCCAATGTTTTGATGCCCCACTTCGCTGTTTCCCATGATTCCATCGGGCAAACCAACGGCCAATCCGGAAGCGAAAATCTCCGTGCGGGGGCAACTCTTACTCAGGTGACTTGAAAACTCTATTTTGGCGAGCTTAACCGCATTAACGCTATCTTCGACGGAATTGTGATTTTCTCCCCAACCATCGCGAATTATCAAAACGACGGGCTCAGTAACGCTATCCATGGGTCCGAATGTAACGCAGATCCGGCAAAACAAAAGGATTTTGTTTCAAAATCATGCGCGAAAAATGACTCCGAAATTTTTTCCCATAAATATGGATGCTCCTACGATCGTTGTGGCCAGGAAAGCCATGGACCATACTCCCAGTGCACAGGCCAAAAATGGACCGTCGCCAAACAGATTCATCAACTCATAAATCGCTTTAGTGATGGGATAAAATTGCTGCTTTTGTGCCAAAATCAGCGAATCGGAAACTTCCAGCATGGTCTGGGAAAACACTAGCAATCCCCCCGCCAGTAAATTTGCAATTATCAGAGGGAAAGTCACGATGAGACTCGCCTTTAACGGGGAACAGCCGAGGTTCTGCGCAGCCTCCTCATAGCTGTAGCTCATCTGCTGCAACCCGGCCACTGCCGAGCGCACCATGAATGGTAATTTTCTGACAGAATAAGACAGTATCAGCAACATGGTGGGATTTTCAATGGGATTTAAAAATTCAAAACCCCTACCTTTCTGGCTCATGGCAAGGTAACCAAATGCCATGACTAATCCAGGCACAGCAAGGGGTAGCATCGTAATTGTGTCCAAAATATCGCGCCCCCAAATTTTTGAACGAACAACAACGAAGGATATGGCAATCCCAAGCATCATTGTAACCAACGTGGCGAAACAGGAATAAACCAGACTGTTTTTTATAGCGGGAATTGTCAGTGGATGGCCGAGGGTAATTTTGTAGTTATTTAACGTCCAAACATTGGGCAAGATTGAGTTGTACCAATCCCCGGCAAAGGAAGTTATCACAACCGACAAATGAGGCATAATTGCTGCAAAAGTTATCCCAAGAAACAGAACGCAACAGAACATTTTTCTAAATATGCCGATTTTTCTCGTTGAAGCACTTTGGGAAGCCTTTGCCATCATGGCATAGTTCTGCCGCCCGGCCGCAATCTTTCCGATGAGATAAAATACCAATGATAGCGCTAACACCACACTAACCAAGGCATATGGCGTCGGCTTGCTTCCAATCTCCTTTAATCCATTGTAAATTTGGACAGATACGACGCGATTGTAATCGAAAATGAGTGGCACACCCAGCTCCGTAAACGCCCATATGAAAACGAGCGTGGAACCGGCAAATACGCCGGAGCGAATCAGGGGAAAAGTTATTTTAAAATAACGCCTCAAGCCGTGACAGCCAAGATTACCGGCAGCCTCCTCCATGGCAGGGTCTATATTTGCCAGGGAAGACAAAATATTCAGGTACAGGATTGGATACAGGCTCAATGCGCTCAACAGACACATTCCTAGGAATTTGTAATTTCCAAGCCAATCTATCAAATGTGCGCTGTCAATGATGCCAAATTTTAGCAAAATGAGATTTATAACTCCCCGCGTACCAAATATTTGCTGAATACCAATTGCACCGACAAATGGCGGCAACATTATGGGAAGCAGAACGATATTTACAAAAAATTTCTTTCCTGGAAATTGGTAACGATCGGCAAAATAAGCCAGAGGAAGGGCAATTAGCAGCGCCAAAATTGTTGTAACAACACCGAGAAAGATGGAATTCAAAATTCCTTTCATGTAGACGTGGCTATCCAAAACGGCAAGTATGTAGGCCATGGTAAAATGCCCATTGCCATCCATAAAACCTCCCTTTAACACCTGCCAAATAGGCCAGGCAAAAAATATACCGAAAAACGCAATCGTCAGAGCGAAAATAACATAGGCCAGTCGCTTGGTCATACTATGGATTTACGTATACAACGATCAAATCGGGAATTACCAGCTTTTTTTGCAACAAAAAATATTTATAAAAATCAACGGTTCAAAAAATCAGCTGAACTTTTTGAACAATAGCGCCCCATTTTGCCCGCCAAATCCTAAATTATCACTGATCGCGACCTTAATATCCGCATCCACACTCCCATTCGGCACATAGTTTAAGTAGCACTCGGGGTCCTGGTTTTTGTAATTTATAGTCGGAGGAACCTTTCCAGTTTCTACAACCTTGGCACAAATGGCAGCTTCCAGTCCACCGGCTGCACCGAGTAAATGGCCAGTCATGCTCTTCGTCGAGCTTATGAGCAATTTCTTAGCATGGTCGCCAAAAGCATTACTTATGGCTTTAGTTTCGGCCTTGTCGTTGTATTGCGTTGATGTGCCGTGAGCGTTTATATAGTCCACATCGGTAGCGGATAAACCTGTTTCCCGGAACAGATCGGAAAAACATTTCGTCAAGCCCTTCGCCTCTGGGTCAGGGCTTGTCATGTGGTACGCATCGCAGCTTGCAGAGTACCCCGCAAGTTCGCAATATATGTGAGCTTTACGCCCAATTGCATGTTTCAAAGTTTCCAAAACCACGACTCCTGAACCATTGGCCATCACGAAGCCGTCACGCGTGGCATCAAAGGGGCGACTAGCCTCCTCCGGGTGGTCATTGCAGGATGTTGACATGGCCCGCATAGCACAAAATCCAGCAAAGCTCAACGGACTAACGGCAGCCTCCGTGCCACCGGCCAGCATCACGTCCGCCTTCCCCAACTTGAGCATGTGGTATGCCTCTCCAATGGCGTGAGTACCGGATGTGCAGGCGCTAACAGCACTGAAATTTGGTCCTCGAGCATTTAACTCTATGGCCACCATTCCCGGCGCTATATTGTTAATCAAAGACGGAATCATGAATGGCGAAACGTAGCGAGCTCCTCTTTCGTGAAAAACACGGGATTGTTCGTCGATGGTTTGCATGCCACCTATGCCGGAACCAATCAAAACTCCAAATCTTTCCGGGTCAATCTCTCCATTTTTGATATTGGCATCATCCAGGGCTAATCTTGCTCCAGCTATGGCATAGTGAACAAATAAATCACTGCGCTTAGCTAATTTTAGATCCATATAGTCCGACACCTTGAAATCCAAAATTTCCCCTGCAATCTTGCAGGAAAAATTCGAAACGTCAAAGGACTGAACAACACCTATGCCACTCCTACCGGCAATAACATTATTCCAAAGCTTTGCGATCCCGATCCCAAGGGAAGTCACAACTCCAAGCCCTGTAACAACAACCCTGTTGCCAACAGAAAATTGCTCCAACCTATGAGACATTGTTACATCTAATTACAGCTTACTCTTCGAGCTTCGCTTTGATGTAGGTAACAACGTCCTTGACGGTGCGCATTTTTTCAGCTTCAGTCTCGGGGATTTCACCCTTAATTTCGTCCTTGAACTCCTCTTCGAAGGCCATGACAAGCTCGACCGTATCCAGAGAATCTGCTCCCAAGTCATCCAGGAAGGATGCATCCTCCGTAACCTGATCCTCCGTAACGTCAAGTTGGTCAACAATTATTTTACGAACCCTTTCTTCTATAGTAGCCATAATGTTTATTAATGTAACAAAAGCTCAACAAAATGAAACCAGATCCCTATGCAAGTGTTTTTTGCACACAAGTTTCACATGTACATCCCCCCATTAACGTGGATCACCTGTCCGGTTACATACTTTGCTTCATCGCTGCACAAAAACTTTATAACCGACGCCACATCTTCAACTTCACCCAATTGCTTCATGGGAATCGTTTCTTTGATCTTTTCAATGATGTCTTTACCCAAAGTATTGGTCATATCCGTTTGAATAAATCCGGGAGCAACTACATTTACTGTGATTCCTCGCGTTGCAACCTCTCTGGCAACACTTTTGGTAAAACCTATAACACCGGCCTTTGCCGCTGCATAATTTGCCTGGCCAAAATTTCCAGTACACCCCACCACGGAAGACAAGTTGACAATCCTCCCATTTCTCTTCTTTACCATGGCCCTAAGCAAACCCTTCGTCCAATGGAAGCAGCTGCTTAAATTAGTATTTATCACTTCGTTCCACTCCTCATCGGACATGCGCAGCATCAGATTATCCCTCACGATGCCAGCGTTGTTTATCAGTATGTCCACACCGCCGTGTTTGGAAAGAATGCTTTCACAGACCGCAGCCACGAGCTTGCCATCGGAAGCATCTACGGCAATGTGTTCCGCTCCATGGCCGGATTCCCGGATCTCCTTTGCTGTAGATGCGCAGGAAGATTCATTTTTACTGACGCAAATCATGTGTGCTCCCGCTGAAGCCAGTTTCAGAGCCGTAGCTCTACCGATTCCACGGCCTGCCCCTGTTACGATGCAAATTTTACCAGATAAACTCGATTCACTTGTCATTTGCTCCATGTGGTAAAACATGTGCAAAGACCGTCAATGCAAAACAGAAAAATATTGCCGAAGGGAAGTCATTATTTCTTAATTGCTTCGCAGGATGAAACTTAAAAGTATAGCTAAAAACTTTTTTTATGCGGTAGTTTTCATCGTCGCCATCTTTGGGCTATACTCTTTCGAAAAAAATTTAACTCCAAAGCATTCCCTGCAAAACCACCTTCCCCTGAGAAATATTCAATTTAGTTCCGATGGCACCGTAACTACACACTGGCTCGCAAAAGCTTTGGCCATAAAAAAAAACATACTCCTATCTGACATAGATATCTTTGCCTTGAAAAAACGGCTCCTCGAGTTCAGCCAAATCCGCGATGTTTGCATCGAAAAACAATTCCCCGATGCTCTCAGCATCCAAATGAGCGAAAGGCACCCTCTGCTAAAATTCGCAATCAAAAACAATGGCCGAGAGGAGCTTTTATTCGTGGATTCCAAGGACGGATCCATCTTTAGAGCGGCTTGCATGCCAAAAAGTTTAATATTGGCGACACCATACGCCAATTTGAAAGTTGAAAAATCTCCCCAATCTCCGCTTAGAATGAAGAAAATAGAAGGCATCAAGGCCGTTGAACACCTCGTAAACGCATTGCACAGCGAATATCCGGAAATTTACGAGCAAATCAAAAAATTTTCCCTAAAAAAATACGATCACCGCAGCAGCGCTCCATGGTCACGCATAGAAGTTTTTCTAAAAAATGGGCTGATAATCGCATTTGGGTCCCAAGATATTGACCTTCAACTGCTACATCTCGACTATCTGATGCATCAGCGAAATTTAGCCTCTATGAACGTTAAGAAGATTGATTTGGCAAAAATCAACTCCGCAATCATAGAAAATCGCTAGGATTTGTTCTCATTCACTTTTCGGCATTTTCCGGAAATAAAAAAACTTTTCCCGTTTAGCGGAGTCCCAAAATAGCAAATCCACCCAAGCTTAAGTTTATAAAAATGGAATACTTTCCCTATCGATGATGGATTTGAAGCTATCCGAGCATGTGCTGTAGTTAACGAGATCTACGTAAAAAGGTAAGTCACTGTCGCTAAAGGCATAGCGCAAATCGTTCAATAAGTTTTCATCTGGCTTTTCGTGCAATTTCAGACATAGGTCAAGGTCGGAAAATTTCTTTGCTTTTCCATTTACGCGGGAACCAAAGGCCACAATATTTACTGCCTTCAACGCGGGGAAGCGGCCAAGTACTTCGTGGATAAGCTTCAAATGTTTTTTAGCGATATCAAGCATGTTCGGAAAAAAATTGGCGCAGTGTACGCATTTCGGCGAAAAAATCACTAGCAATTTTAATGGTTTCTACCACAAGCGTCGAATCATAATTATGAGAAGCATCATTGCGTGCGAAGTGAAATTTAAACCATTTTTCCGCGTCGCTAATCATGCCACTTTTACCAGCTGCACGAAATAAGTCCTTGCGTGTTATGATGTTAAGTGTTTCTCGGCCTATATTTACATCCAGCCAACGTTTCATCATTTTCCAACACTGATCATAGGCCACTTCAAAATTTTGGATGATTCCCGATTGAATCGTGCGTACCAATGCAGCATTTCGCCGTTCTTCTGCTGTTAAATTTTCTAGAACGCCTAAGGAATCTCCAAGAGCCACCGCCGCATTGTTAAGTTTCTCGAAGTTTAACTTTCCCTCGGCCATGACCCGAAAGATGCTTCATAAATACAGGATTGTCAACCCAGGAAAACAAAAAGTTTTTATTAAAAAAAATCAAAAAAAAGTCTTTATTTATTAAAAAATATTCTAAACATACCCGTTTTTTAAAAAATATAGAAAAACCAACGTAAATATGATTAGCAGACAAAGTTATAACGCGGCATTCCCTATATTAAAAGGAAATTGCCGTACCAATAAAGAATCTCGCGCTACAAGGGCCCGCGAAGAAAAGTTTCATAGAGTAATAGAACCACGGC
>JAIRON010000046.1 GCA_031257495.1 Puniceicoccales bacterium | reverse complement strand
ACATCTTATAATTCCCCTCAGTTTAAGGGAAGATAGATATGAAAACAAAAATTAGATGGGCTATTAAAAGTTTAGTTTTTTCGCTGATCTGCATAGGATCCTCCAGCCTCGCCATGGCGACACCTTTTGTGACATCACCATTGCCTGAAAATATTGAGGGCACGGGAGAAATTGCGGAGCTAAAAGTCGCCACCCAAGTGTGGACGGGGTCTGGGATAAGCGAAGTAACTTTTAAAAATGAGGATCTGGATTTAGGTGCGATACACGTTGCGGGGCCAAAAGAGATTTTAGAAGATTTTGTGGCATACATAAATAAACTTCCCCAAGGCACAATGCCTTCCGATGCTATCCTTACGGAACTTGCAAACTCACCTGCAAATACCAGTGAGCCAGGGCCAAACAAATCCCTTGATCAATTAAAAGCAATGGACAAAGGAGAGCTTAAAAGTTTTATCCAAGATCTCATTAGTGTGCATACCCTGGGAGTTGCAGAAGCTGGCTTCTGTGGCGTAAAGGCTATGGTAGTAGGTAGAACCGCCTCATCCACCATTAATTTTCAGAATGATCCAAGTGTAAGAACGGATGTCTGTGACCCTGAGGGAAATTTGGTTAATGCCCATATTTATGCAAAAGATTCCGCAAATTTAGGTAGTGCCGTTGGCCTGGATTTTTTTGCCTATGATGCCACAAAGAATGACCAAGGAAAATACCCGACGCTGACGATCACCGGTGACGGGAGCCATCGGCCGACTATTGTGGTTCGCAGCGATGTCGATTCTCCCACCAAGACCTTTGATGTCCTAAGCGGAGCAGTGGCTGTAAATACAAGACTATACACTAAGGTTATAAAATTTGACACGGCGGCATCGCTCTACGCGTTTTCCAAAGCAAAGTTTAAAAGCAGTTCGAGTAAACACAGTGCTATTAGCGTGGCAACGGGCATAGGGACGGTCTATATAGATGAAGCTTTTCCCTTTAATTGGATGAGTAATTTCAACACCAATATAATCCTCCCCCCTGGTGAAGCCCTCGCCGTAAAAGCTCCCCAAGTAACCTTGGCGAATGGAAGTGTACTGATATCAAGTTCCAGATCGAAGGACGATCACCAGAAGGGCAGCGATGGCTTCAATTCCGTTAGCGCAGCCAGCGGCGTTGGATTGTCCGTGGGAAGAATCTGGCGCAATGTTAATTTGCAAAACCTCGACGTAACTCTAGGGAATGAAATCCTGTTAGGCGTAGCTTCTTCATCCTATGACAATGGAAATGATATATCTGCCTATAGTGCGGCGAGTGCCATAGGTGTCGCAGTAGCCTCCTCCGAAGAAATACAGACTGGAGAATACTCCATCTTCATGAAAGCTTCGGACGTAACTTTGGGAAAAAACAATATATTGAGTTCAATTTCTACCTCGGAGGTTGAAAGCAGTGAGAAGGCTTTCAGTGCAGCGGTTGTAATGGGTTTGGCTGCGAGGTGCGACTACATTGATAAGACCATTGTGGATGAATTAGTGGTAAAATTAGATGATGGCAATATACTGACTGCCATTGCCTCATCGAAAAGAAATAATAGAAATAAAAATAGCGACAAAACATATAGTGCGGTAAGTGTCATAGGAGCGGCTGCGCAGGATGGAAAGAGTAAGTCCCGCAATGTGGTGGTTAATGCCAATGGCTCCCAAACAATGGGCGCACTGGCCTACGATTCAAGTCCAGACAACACGGAAATAAACCTCTTCGGTGCGGATAATACGGACAAAGTGACTGGCGAAGGGGAATTCGGCCATCGCATAGGCATATATGCGGACGGAAGTGTCACGCGCGACTCCACGGTGAACTTGGTGGCAGCAAAAATGGGAGGAACTCTGAACTTGGATGGCGATGGTAAGGTGGTAATTTCCCTAGCCAATGATCTGGGGAAAAGTTTCGATGGTGGATGGTGGGGGTCTCGCGCCTATGCCCGAGCCTTTGCCTTGGGTGAGGATTTCAAGATCTATATCGGTGGCCGAGTGGAAGGGGAAAGGGAAACTTACGATACTCCACCGAACTATGGCTTTACCCCGAAAACGAATGGGTATAGTAATGTAATGAACGTGTTCGGCGCCATAGCACCGGCCAAAAATACGGAAGCCTATGATGCTTGGGCCAACTTCAATGAGCCCGGATCCGGATCCGATTCCGAAGAGAACGTTCCCTGCAAATGCACACGGGTGCAAGGCAGCAGCTTGACCGTGGACAGCGGCTGGGAAGTAAACGTGTACGGACCCATTGAGGGGCTGCAGTCCATCAATGTGAGGAACGGCACGCTCAATACCTATGGCAGCTTGAGGAACATCACCATCGACGGTGGCACGATCACAGCCTATGGATCCTCGAATAATGTGGGTGAATTGCACCTAAAAAATGGTGAATTGCTCCTGGGAACATGCGAGGATAACAGGGCGGCAGCGGCATTGAACGATATCGCCGCGAAGCTTCAGATAGTTGATTCCAATGGAAAATTACGCCACGTCTCTTTCAATACGGCCACTGGTGAGGGAGAAAGCCGCAGGGATTACATGGATAACTTTGGAAAGGAAGGGCAGTTGGTACTGAACGATGGTGACACGGTGATGTTTAACTTTAACTCAGATGAGAATGATCCCGAAGTAATAAATGTAAAGGAGGGTAGTGCTGGGAGCTTTGCCCATGTGAAGGGCTTCATTTCCGTGGAAGGACAGCGAAGCGGTCCAGCGATCACTTTCAACGGCGGCCAATTCAGGTTTTATGATGAAAAAACCGGACAAGAACAGGTACCGGAGAACGCTAACCTGCTCCTCGTGCGCTGCGCCGGACTGGAGATCGGCGAGGTATTCGCCGACTATGGTAGTATTTTTAACAAAAAAGAAACCCTCGAGGATGGAACGGTAGTTTGGGAACCCTACGAATATCTCAAGGCAAGCTTTCCCTATGACAAAGAAAATGTAGCCGAAAATTTAAAGCTTAGATACTTCGATGGCATCGGTCTCGCCCTCTGCGGAGATGATGTTATTCCCTCATTGCCATCGTTTGTACGCAGTGGATTTCCCTATGGTCCCGGAGAAGGCGATAACACGCAGAGCTGTGCCAGTGGGGAGCTCGCCTCCATCGTAGTGAGCGGTGTAAACTTATTTCGCAGCGCCATTTCGCCGCGACTGACCGATGTGAAGGGCAATGGCAATGACCCCTTCATCCTGGGCGTGGCCGGACGCACCCACCGTGGCCAGGTCAATGATTTCGCCTACGACAGCGACCTATGCGGGCTAGTGGGTGGCCTGGATCGCCTATTCAAGCTTGATAATGGAGGCTACTGGCGTGCGGGGGCGGCCATTGGCTACATCAGAGGCGACACCCTTTTCTCCGGGAAGGGCAGCGGCAAGGAAAAAAGCGCCGAACAGGGTCTCTACTCCCTCGCCCTCTTTGCCGCCTACGAGAACTTCGATGCCAAAAAGCTGAAACTAGACATTAGCCTCTGCGCCGGCCTGGGCTATGGCAATAACAAGCTGTTCCGCATAGACAATGATAACAATGCTTTCGAGGGCGAGATGGAGTCCCACAGCGGGTTCATATCCCTGGAAGGGATCAAAAATTTGGTCGCCTGCAATGATGTGCAGGTCGGCCTGTGGCTGCGGGCGGATTACAACCATATCAGGGAGAAGGGCTACGACGAAAAGACCTCCCCTAAGGCCACTGATCGTTCTGGACACATATCCAACACCTCCTTTAATTTCCTGAACACCGTAGTGGGCGTCAACGTGGAAAGCGAGATTGGCTCCGCTCCAGCGAAGGAGGGGGATCGGTCCACCACCGCCGGCAGCGACAGTAGTCTGCGGCTGTACATGCGTGCCGGTTGGAACTGGCAGCCGGTGAGGAAGCATTCCAAAGCTAGCGCCCATGTTGGTGCACTCCCGAACAACCCCTTTACCCCCACCGTCGGGCTGGCATCTCCCCATGGAGCAGTGCTCGAAGCGGGCTTCCGGGAGAAGCTGAACGCTCACTGGGACATCGTTGGCCAGTGGACAGCTTTCTTCTCCAAAAACCAAACGGATAACCTCTTCTCCTTCGGCGCCGGATATAATTTCTAGCCAAAGAGGGCTCCTATGGAGCCCTCTTTGTAGGTCGTGGCAGTGTGACCTTTGCTAATCGAAATAGTCGATAAGCAGGTCACGCCAAATTATTCAAATCTACGGGACGTTTCACGGCGGGTTTCTCGTAAAATTCTCGCTACTTTTCAGCCTTATTACTCGCGCTATCCTTGTACCGGGTTTCATTGCTGGCGTATAGTTTTGGATGGTCTCCTCCCCTCCGAGGGACGTATCCCACACGGTCTACGGGGTATTTTTTTGCCTGTGATTTTTTTTCAGCAGCCTCTGTGATTTTTTTGCCCGATGTGGGAATGTCCGTGTCCAGATTTAATTCACCGCTAGATCTATTCGTTGCTTCGATGGCAAGCCTGTGCGGGTTGGCTAAATTCTAATACAGTTCCCTAATTGTGCCGCTCCCAATTTTTTGGCTAAACTAAGAAAGAATAGGATTATAATTTTTATTTGGTTTTTTTGTATTGACAAACGCTCCAGGTAATGCTTAGTACAAATTCACTATGAGTACTAATTCGAACATAAAAAATGATATATGTAGTTTTCTTCAAAAAGGGCTTTCGTTTCTGTCCATTGCCAAACCTGGAACGACCGTTAGTTTTTTCAGCGATAATCGCACAAAAATCAATAATGCTGGTCAAGAAATAGAGATGGTCATTAAAAGTATTGATGCTGACAAGAAAATGTTCAAGGTCACAATCAATAAAAATGATAAAGCCACTCCAGGGCATGGTAGAGATTTGCAGACAAGATGTGTTGAATCAAGCCCTATAGCCTTTGAAAAGTGGTATAAAGGACTTGATGTTTGTTTTCCTGCACGCTTTTTTAAAGACGGATATATCCTAGAGGTAAGAGCCAATAGTTCGGATAATCGATTAGTGCAATTGAGCTTTGCTAAGTCGGATAATGGAAGTGAAAAAAAGCCCCCCTTAAAGGAGGTGACTATCGATCTCAGCAAAGGATTGGATTTAGGAGGGGTCATAACTGACAGTGTTGTTGGTTTTTTTGGCAGACTTATGGGAAATCAGAGCGTGTCTCCTGTGGGAAATTTCAAAAAACTTGAATCTTTAGTTTCTGAAATAAAGAAACATCTAAAATTATGATTGTGACAGCCCTGGATTTTAACAACTGTGGTGCAAGATTTGTGAAAAAATTTTACTAGACATAATATATATTATGCGAAATTTAAACATTTTGCCTAATGTTCGGATAACATGCGTTCCAGGTTATTTGTATCTTTCACAAACAACCTGATACCTTCGGACAATTTTTCCGTAGCCATCTGGTTTTCATTCAATAAAAATCTAAATTCTCTCTCCAAAAGTGAAGCTGGGACCGTATCCGGCACGGTGACATTGCTTTCAATTTGCCTATCAACCTTGGCGGTGGCAAACTGTAACTCTTCCAAAAATTTTGGTCCTATGGTCAATAGATCACATCCCGCCAGGGATATTATTTCGTCCATATTTCTAAAGCTTGCCCCCATGATTTCCGTTTTATACCCGCGTGTTTTGTAGCACTTATAAATAGTTTTTACGGAGCTTACCCCGGGATCGTTGGCGGAAAAATCAATGGACGGATCGTTTTTGCTATACCAATCCAAAATTCTACCAACAAAGGGCGATATTAGGGTTACGTTGGCTTGACCACAGATCAAAGCCTGCTCCAGCGAAAATATCAGCGTTAGATTGCAATGTATGCCTTCCTGTTCAAGGATTTTTGCAGCCGATACGCCTTCCCATGTGGCGGCTATTTTCACCAGAATACGTTCCCGATCGACGCCATTGTGCTCATATATGGATACGATATTTCTGGCAGAATCGACCATTGCTTCTCTATCAAATGATAACCTGGCATCAATTTCCGAAGATACTCGCCCTCCTATTATTTTTAAAATTTCCATGCCAAAGCCAGCTACGACTGCATTTAGGCACTCCCCCGTTGATTTATTTTTATATTCGCGTAATGCTTTGTCTATTATAAATTTATAACATCCCTGTTGGGCAGCTTTAAGGATCAGGGAAGGGTTGGTAGTAGCGTCACGGGGACAAAATTTTTTTATCAACTCCAAATCCCCGCTATCAGCAACGACAACGCTGTATTTTTTCAATTGTTCCAGTGATGATTCCATGATAAACTGTAACAATTGCTATGTAAAAACTCTGGCGATGGACAACATCAAAACCGTTCCAGCGTGAAAACCAATCGCCTGGTTCAGGGATTTATTTTTGAAAGTTATCAAGGAAAGTATAATTCCAAACAGGGTAAGCTTAACAAATTGAAAAACTTTAAAGTTATACAGAAAACCGAACAGCGTTGGAATGACGCATCTAAAACCACTCAAAAACCCGATGCTTTCATTGCCTACGTTGGCTGCTGAAGGTACCTTTATGTGGGCATAGGCGAAAAACATCGCCGAAGCGACAATTGCCAAGGTTGGATTGAAAGCCGTATAAAACGCCCTAAGGACAGCTCCACGAAACAATATTTCCTCAAAAATTCCAATTAGAGCTGCGCACAAAACAAACCACGGGAGCCTTTTGCTAAGCACTCCCAACGTATCCACGTTGCATACTAAAATTGTATTGCCAAATATAACTTTAATTCCTAGGAGTAGGATCGAGAATAACACGCCCACACAAGTCCATTTCAAAATTGATTTTATGTTTCTAAAATCACATCCTATTTCTTCTAATTTTCTTATGCCACATTTGCTAAAAAAAAATGGCAGGGCAATGAGCGCCGTTACCAATACGATTCTACCGTAAATTTTACAAATTCCCCTCCCAACCATGCGTTTGGCAATGACACTGTCCGAGCTGTTTAAAATCAAACAAATTGGGCCGGATAGGATTGCAGCAACGATCAGTGATCCAAAAAACAGCACAAGCAGATAAAATAACTCTTTATGGGAATATTCACCTTTTTTCTGTTTGAAAAGTATGAATTCCCTGCTTCTTGCCATAATTTAAGAAGCTTTACTACCTGCCATCGCGATGTCAAATTAAAAAAAATTACAATCATTGCGATTTTACATTTTGCAGAGAAAATCACAAAAAGATTGATTTTTTTTTAGAAAAAAAATATCCTAGCTTTCGTGGAATTGGTTGCAGTAACTATAGACAAAAAAACGGAAAGTAAAATTTTAGAAGAAGCTTCTCATTTCGATGGAAAGCCAATCGAAATAGGGGGGACATCTATTACCGTCATTGGTAAAAAGAAATTTGGCGTTGAAGGTGGAGCGATTCTTTCACTTTCTGATCGCAGGGCATTAGCGAACGAAAGACGGTATGTTGCAAAGGTAATGTTTAAAGACGGTGATGTCAGGGGAACTTATTTCTATAGTCCAAATGCCAAAAGTTTCCTTAGGTCTTGGTGTGAAAAAAGGACTCGAAAAGAAATCAATGTTTCTGTTATGCAAGAATTTACAGCATTGAAACTTGCTAGAGTCATCAATCCCCAAGTAGTTCCCGATGCCCAATTAGGATGCGTAGAAGAAGAAAATGGCCAAAAGAGACTGTTCCTAATGACAGAGCAGGCTGGGCAAGATAATGGGGAAATATTTAAAAATTTTGAGGATAAGAGGGATGCCAATATTTCAAAAGAGATGTGGCAGTCTGCTTTTGCCATATCGGTGGGACTACTAAATGATCAGGATGTAAATAATAGTAAGGGGGATAATGTTGGTGTAGTTTCCAGCAAAGAAGGGAATCGCCTATGCCTGTTCGACTTGGGCCATCCAACGCCGGATAAATTTAAATTGGACCCCCGTACTCTTTTACCAAAATCCACAAGTTTATTCGCTGACATATTGCTGTGGGCGATAAATCTTTTTACTTCCGCAAAAAATCTACCTTGGACGTTTACCATGGCACCCGATATAAAGGACAAACTATCGGTAGAAGAAAGGAAAAAATCCCTCTTGATGGTTTTAGATAAAAAATATGACATCCTGAAGGAACTTAGCAATATGATCGAAGGACTTCCTGAAGGAAGTCCTGAAGGGAAAGCCATCGAGGATTTAAAAATTCGCATCGAAAAGCGTATGGATTATCTCCAAAAAATTTTGGAAAACTACGAAGACACTTTAGTAAAAGCTTGACAACTTTATGAAGTGAAATAGCAGCTTTCCTAACACGAGAAGGTTATGAAAAAGTTGCTTGCCGTATTTGCATCAGTATTGCTATGTTCCTTTGCTAATTGTGAGCAAAGCAGTGATAAATTAGTTGTGTTAACAAGTGCCGACAATCCCCCCTATGAATTTGTAGATTCAAGCACGATTGTTGGTTTCGACATTGACTTGATTAAACTCATAGCGGAACGCATGGGAAAACGCTGTGAAATAAGGGATATGCCTTTTTCCTCTGTTATTCCTTCTCTCCGTACTGGACAAGGTGACATGGCCATTGCAGCGATCACGCCAACAGATTTGCGCAGGCAAAATTTGAATTTTTCCATCCCCTATCACAATAATACCAGTGCGTTAGTGATCGTTCGAACGGAGATCTTTGATAACGTTGAAGATGGAGCATATTTCCCCCTGGAATTGCTCAAGAGGAAGGTATTGGGGGTTCAGCTAGGCTCACACCATGAGAATGATATTAGGGATGCAAATATAGAAGATCTTACGATTCGCAGATATGACAGCGTGAACAATTTGGTTGCTGAGATGGCAAAGTCGGCCCGTGGAGTTGGCTTACTGTATGGCATTGTTCTCGGAGTTCAAGAAGCCAAGACCATAGTCCGCCAAAACAACAATTTAACTTTTTACAAATTGAAATTTGAAGATTCCTTTGCCATTGCATTTCCAAAAAAATCCACCCTTGTGGAAGAAATTAATCGCATAATAAACGAATTAATAAGTGAGAAAAAAATATTGGAGCTGGAAAGCAAGTGGGGAATTTCGAAATAAGCTTTACAAATGCTTGATGGGTTTCGGCAAATTTATGGTGAAATTCCCTATATTCTGAGTGGTGTGGGCGTTACTTTGGCCTATGCCGTAATTGCCGTTATTTTTGGGTTCTTTGGTGGAACGATTTTAGCAACGGTGAAGGTTTCAAATAATCGATTCCTTCGCCTGTTCGGAGCTTTTTACACCTCAATTTTCCGGGGCACTCCCCTACTTCTCCAATTATTCATAATATATTTTGCGGTTCCACAAATTTTGGGTGTTTGCATTTCAGCCTTTGCGGCGGGAATTATTGCTTTTTCACTCAACTCTTCCGCCTACGTATCGGAAATTATCCGTGCAGGAATTAAAAGTGTTGACCACGGACAATATGAAGTGGCAAAGGTGCTCGGTTGTTCAAAGTTGCAAATAATGAGGGATATTATTTTCCCCCAGGCAATTCGCAATGTGCTTCCGTCACTCGCTAATGAAATGATCGATCTCCTAAAAGAATCGGCCTTGGTATCTGTGATTGGAGAAGCCGATTTGTTGCGGCGTGCACACATAGTTGCCAGCGAACATTATTTGTACCTCGAGCCTTTGCTTGTCGCTGGGCTGTGCTATTATACCCTAATTATGGTTTTGAGTGCCTTCGCCAAACTCATCGAAAAGAAGCTATCATGCTAGAAGTAAACAAGTTAAGCTGCAATATTGGCGAAAATACAATTTTGAGCGATATTTCTTTCAAGGTTTTGTCCGGAGAAATTTGTACCATAATTGGTGGATCCGGTGCGGGAAAAACAACAATTTTAAGGATATTGTGTGGGTTGGAAGGCCGCTTCAGTGGCGATATTCTAATAAATAATCGCAAAATTCATAGAAATACGCACTATTTTGGCCTCGTTCCCCAGGGTTGCTCCCTTTTCAACCATTTCACCGCTATCGACAATGTTGCCTATGCTCTGCGAAAAGTGAAAAAGTACTCCAAGGAACGAGCATATACCATTGCAACTGAAAGCTTGGAAAAATTTGGGTTGAGTGACAAGCTAAGCAGTTATCCATCGAGTCTTTCCGGCGGGCAAAAGCAGCGTGTTGCGATTGCCAGAACTATTGTTATGAAGCCGAAAATATTGCTGTTCGATGAACCGACTTCAGCCCTAGATCCGGAAATTACGCGCGATGTTGTCGATACCATACGAATTTTGTCCGCAACGGGCATGCCAATTATCGTCGTTACACACGACCTCTCCATGGCACGACAAATTGCAACCCGTGTCATATTTTTAGATAATGGTAATGTTATCGAAGACCGCGAGGCCAAGGAATTTTTCACAAAACCCCACTCCGAGCGCGCCAAGTGTTTTTTGGGCGAAAACATCTAGTCATGGCAAAAATATTCTTTAGTATGGCGAAATTCCTATGAACGCCCTGCGATTTTATGCATCTCTGTGCTCAGAAGTTGGTGACATATGCAGCATCATAAACTCGAACCCGGGCAAAAAAATTTGCATATTGTGCGACGATCACAGCAATAACTTTTACTCAGCAATTAGCGCCGAATTGGAATATAATGGCATTGAATACGATGACCTTATAAGCTGCCGCCGGTCCGTATCTGTGGCTGCGTTGGAAATTTTTAGACATTGGATATCTTGGCAAACTGACCGAGATATCTTTGCTTTTCTAAAATTTTACCAGGACCTAGTTGCGCATGAAATCTGCTGCTTTGATGACTTTAAAATCATAAATAAAAAGATCAATTCCATACTCTATCGCTATTTAACTCCAAACTGTGACCTAATTTTTAACGCCCTGGCGGAAGAAAGATCTCTGCAAAAATTTCTCAATCAATACGATTTGAAAAAGGAAAAAGTTTCAATTGTGAAATTTTTGTCATCTTTACAAAGAATTTTTGGTGACTTGCTGTGTGAAAAACTACTGAAAGGGCTTGATGGTACGTTTGCTTCCTATGCTTCAATACATTGCGAAAAATTTGAAATTCTTGCAAAGGTCACGGAAGAGTTTTTCAAAACACATGTACATGTAGTTCAGCGGAGACCAGAAAAATTCGCCAATGCTGCCATAACAAATTCCAGAATGGCCGCCCGTGACAGTTACGATTTATACCTGTGTTCATTCACAAATTGTCAAAATTTTAACAAGTTTACGGAATATGTTTTAGCAAAAAAAAATTGTGTAATAACCTGCATTGCAAAGTGTTGGGACGATGTGCCGGACTTGCTAAGACGTAAAATTTTTACTGCCATGGGGCAACTTTTGAGCCGAAATGATTTTCAAAATTTCCAAATAAAGAGAAATTGCATTGAATCAATGCATGCCACCGATGGCAATATTTTGCAAACAAAAATTGCCTACGATTCTCGAAATAGCAATCAAACAAGGCTCAATCAATATTCCTACATGCTTGACCTGGGAAGCCCCCACAGCATCTCCTGCAAGACAGTGGAAATTTTGCTAAAAAATCCTGCGGGGGTATTTTATGACCATGTTTTGAAGCTCGAAAATGTACATTCCAGCTTTGACACTGAAACCGGCGTAAAGATTTTTCTTGGATCCTTCGTACACGAACTTTTGAACGTTGCTGGACACTGCCGAGCTGTGCCTACTTTGGAACAATTTTACTCATTGATCGACGGCAAATGGGAGGTCATTTGGCAAGAAATGGCAGCAGCTTACAGCGCCACCGGTATCAATGCCAGCTACTTTGTTTTGGAAATTTTTCGCATTGCAAAATACATGGCTTACAAATTTGCTGAAAAGATCGTTTCCCTCGGATACAAATTTATTGCAACGGAGGTGAAAGTTCCCACTTGCGCAACACTTGGTGAAAGGTTGTGTGATTTTAAATTGACTGGGAGAGTTGATTGCATTCTTTCCGAGGAAAATTTTACAACAAATCCCCAGGCAACCATAAATATTTTTGACTTCAAAACCAGTAAGTACGATACGTTAAACCCGGGAAAGCTTTCCTCTCAGATTGCTGAGTACACAGGGATTCAGGTATGCATGTACGGCTTGGCTTATAGGAGTGCGGGGTTTGAGCGCGTCAATGTGCAAATACTTCGCCATGACTGCGAAAATATCTTACCGATTAGCTTGGAGGCACTTCTTGGAGAAAGCCACTCCCTATTTGCCGAATTGGCACAAATATTTAAAAGCGGTATCATCGGAGAAAAGCCTGTAAAATTCGCAACAGACACAACAAATCTGCCCCTCGCTGCCGCAGTATCCATGAGATGAGTTGGGAAAATTTTTACCGAAACAACGATTGAATTTCCTTTTCGGATAAACGCTTGCATGTACCTGTGGACAGGCCGTGCAATCGCAAGCTCCCCACCCTAGTGCGGCGCAACTTTTCCACAAAATACCCAAAGTGCTCAAACATTCTATGGATTTCATTTTTCCTGCCCTGGGATAGGACCACCTCGAAGATTATATTTTTCAGCCTCCCCTCCCCTATCGGAAAAATTTTATCAAATTTTATAAATTCTCCACCGCCGTTTATCCCTTGCAAAAGTTTCGATATTATCCCATCTTCGAGTGGACGCGAAATTATCACTTCGTAGTGTTTCTTTATATTGGCCGATGGATGGGAAATTTTTTGCACAAACCCGCCATCATCCGATAAAAGGATGAGTCCCGTTGTGTCCTTATCCAGCCTTCCGCAAAAAAGTAACCGATTTTTGCAATAATGCTTGGGAATGAGGTCAAAAATTGTTCTCTCGTTAAATTTATCGTAGTGGGAACATACGTAGCCCTTTGGCTTATTTAGCATCAAAACCAAGGGAACTTTGGTCCCTGCCAAAGCTGAATTGGAGCTTATTTTTTTGCCATTTACCTTTACAATATCTTTGCCGATATCTACGGAAACTCCCACGGAAGCGACTTCTCCGTTGATAGTCACGCACATGGAATCGATCAATTCTTCCGCCTTGCGCCTTGAACACAACCCGCAGTGTGCTAAAAATTTTTGTAAGCGCATTATTTCACCGTTCATGATTATTTGGAATACTATTGATACCATTTTTGCAATATTTAATAGGGAAATTTTGTGGACATCACCATAGGATCCTACAACGTACTCCATTGAGCAATGTACCCGCAATTTTCATTTGAAATAACTCACAGGTCGTCCAAATCCAAGGCCAGGTGTGGCAAATTAGTAACACCACACGGAGTTATTAGCACGCCTAACTTTGTTTTCTGTGGAACGAAAGGTGCCATGAAGGCGATAACGGCGGAGCAGCTTGAGGCCACTGGTGCCGAAATTATGCTAGCAAACATCTACCATCTGTACCTTCAGCCGGGCCCGGACGTAGTTGCCGAAAATGGTGGGTTACATAAAATGGTGGGATGGAATAAGCCAATGCTTACCGATTCGGGGGGATTTCAGATTTTCAGCTTGGGACATGGTTGCGTAGCAGATGAAATAAAAGGACGGCGAAATTTTGTGGGCACAAAGGGAAAAACTTTGCTAGAAATAAGTGAAGAAGGAGCTCATTTTAGGTCATACATCGACGGACGCACACATTGCCTTTCTCCGGAAATTTCCATCCAAGCTCAGCACAAAATTGGTGCCGATATCATTTTGGCATTCGATGAGTGCACCCCCTTTCACGTTGATCGTAACTATACCGCTCATTCTATGGACAGGAGCCATCGCTGGGAAATGCGCAGTCTGGGAGAATTTAAGCGTTCAAACAATAACACTCAAGCAATTTATGGAATAATCCAAGGGGGGATCTACGGAGATTTACGCAGGGAAAGCGCAGAGTTTGTATCTACCAATGCATTCTTTGGCCAGGCCATTGGGGGAAGTTTAGGTGGCACAAAGGAACAGATGAACCACGTTGTTGCCTGTACTTGTGAACATATAGAAAACAATCGTCCCACTCACCTACTCGGCATAGGTCACATGGGTGACATTCTAAATGGAGTCAAAAATGGCATAGACACCTTTGATTGCGTTCATCCTACCCGTTTAGCTCGCCACGGTGGCGCGTTAGTTGATCCCAGTACAAACGATGGCCATGAATCGATAAATATCAACAATGCACGCTTCATCCATGATACGGGGCCAATCTCGCACACATGCACATGTTATTGCTGCCAAAAATTTTCCCGATCATACATTCACCACCTTTTCAAAGCTAAAGAAACCATCGGTGGCCAACTTTTAACAATCCACAATGTTCATTTCATGGTGGACTTCATGAAACACATACGCGAATTAATATCCGCTTCAGAAATTTAATTTCACACATGCATTGCTCAAAATATACGTGCATATTCACCTTTACATTTTATATAAACAATTTTGCTTGCATTTGTTGGAAATTTTTATAAAATACCATCCCTATGGATAGAAAATTTTTATCATTGTTGGTAGCGTCCCTCCTTGTTATTGGCTGCACTGATGCTGGAAAATCTGGAAAAGATAAACTGCCTGCAGAATCGAAAGATAAGCAACGGGTTGAGCTTAAACGTGAACAAACTAAGACAACAAAAAATGCGGGATTGGACCTAATAAAAATTAGGCATGATCTGCATCAGATCCCTGAAATTTGTTTCGAAGAACGGGAAACAAGTAATTATTTATATTCAATCATTACTGGATTGGTAAAAGGTCGTTCGGGTGTTAAAATTAAGCGCTATAAAACCGGTATCGTTGTTTATATTCCAGGCACTGATCCAACAAAAACCATTGGTTGGCGTTCAGACATGGATGGATTGCCGATAAAGGAAGAAACTAAATTACCATTTGCCTCAAAGCACAAAGAAAAGATGCATGCATGTGGACACGATATTCACATGGCTGTTGGGCTGGGAATTTTGGAACAAATCCTGTCTAAGTCGCAAAAAAATAATTTTCTTTTTGTATTTCAGCCTGCTGAAGAAGGTGGCGGTGGAGCAAAGGCTCTATACGATGCTGGTGTATTCAGGAAATATAAAATAGATGAAATTTACGCAATGCATGTTTCTCCCGAATATGATCCCGGCGTCATCGCAACTAAACCGGGAGTATTGTTTGCCGGTTCGAGCTCCATTGCCATTGAGTATACAGGCAAATCCGGTCATGCCGCAACACCAAACAAAGCAATTAATGCCATTTTAGCGGCAAGTGAATTCATAATGAACGTTCAGGCGATCGTGTCACGAGACCTAAATCCTACGAAAGGTGAAGTGTTAAGTTTTGGAACAATTAATGGGGGTACGACACCCAATGTAATTGCCGAATCTGTCAAAATTTGCGGAAATTTGCGTGCGTTGACTAAGGAAACGATGGAACTTGCACACAAGCGCATACGGGAAATAGCTAAGGGTGTCTCCGAATCGTCAGGTGCTAAAGCTAACGTTTTAATAAGCACGGGCTCGTATTTTCCAGGGATAAATAACGGGGAAATAACAAAGCGATTTGTGGATTATGTAAAATCTCGCGATGGTGTTAAATTTGTTGAAGCTCCGATTAGCATGACTGCGGAGGACTTCGGTTATATTCTCTATCACATCCCTGGCATGATGTTTTGGTTGGGCGTTGGAGGCAATGAGCCCTTACATTCCAATAAATTTTCTCCCGACGAGAAAGTCATAAAACCCATTGTGGAGCTAGTTAGCGAATATTTAACAAATATAAAATAGGGAGTCTAAAAAATGCCCCATTCATGCTAGCACACACTATTTTTTTTCAATGAACCTGGATTGCAGGGTAATTTCTGTTTCTTTTCATGGATATATGTTTTGATAAAAAAATTGTAATTACTCCACTAAACACACAAACCTCTAATTTTTGCAAATCAACTTGATGCCCTAAAAAAACCTCACTTTTAGCATGAAACTTGAGCACGAATTGTATTCCCTCCTACTCACATATTCGCGCATATGCCCAAACCGTATGAATCGATTGGTGTGTATGCTTTCTTTATAACATCGTGAGCTCCTTAATAGAGCTCTTTGCTTGGAAGCAAGCGAGCAACAGGCTCTAAATCCAAATCTTGACCTAAGTTGTGAAAGGTATGTGGAAGACCCGCCACATTTACAGCAGCCTTTTATGTTTTTTAATTTGTGTTTAAAATTTCTTCACATTGACTCAAAGATCTTTTCAAAAAAACCCACATTTATCTTTTTCATTTTAAAGTCTTCGCATTTATGTTGTTTTATCTTTTTTTCCGAAAAAGCTTGATGTGTTCATTTTTCCAAACAAAATTCTACAATTCTTTAAAAAATTAAAGCAATTTCTTGGTGCTCGAGGGGGGAGTCGAACCCCCATGCCCTAGGGCACAAGATCCTAAGTCTTGCGTGTATGCCAATTTCACCACTCGAGCAAAACACAGATTTCTAAAATCATTCGGCATGATTCGGTGCATTTTAATAAGACTCACGCTTTTTCTAATTATTTAGGAAAGAAATGCCATAAAATTTTAGCATAATTTTATTTTTACCAAAAACCAATAAAAGCATAAGCTAAAATGACCTAACTTAAAATCATGTCAGCGGAAATAGCAGTGAAATTGCTTGAAATAAGTCTGGCGGCAGTTCTGAAAACATCCATGGAAACAGCCCAAAAGGGTGAAGCATTGGTGTCAACAGTTGGATACGGCGATAATTGCACGGATGTTTACGGCGGCGGACGTACTTGTCTTT
>JAIRON010000049.1 GCA_031257495.1 Puniceicoccales bacterium | reverse complement strand
CGATGGTTAGGCTAGGTGAACGAATCGTGAGATCTTTTTGGGATGCTTGGTTGTGGGATCAAAATCGACGATGCAGCCATTGAGGCGGAGATCTTCTTCGGCGATGGTTAGTTTGCAGCGGGTCCCATTGATAAAACTTTCCAAAACGGAGGAGATATCCCGCCCAATTACGGATCTATGCGCGCCGCACATACCCAAATCAGTGATGTAAGCTGTTCCGTGGGGCAAAATGCAATCATCTGCGGTCTGGACGTGGGTATGTGAGCCGACGATCAGGCTCGCTTTTCCGTCTACGTACCATCCGCAGGCGATCTTTTCGGAGGTTGCCTCGGCGTGAATTTCAACTATGAAGATGTCGACTAAGTTTCCGTATTTGGCGAACATTTCGTCAAATTTTTTAAATGGACAGGAAGCTTGCAATTTCATAAATTGCCTGCCCAGGACGATGCATACCCCAACTTTTATACCGCCAATTTCGCAAGTGACAAACTTTGGGCATTTGATTTTGCTTTCAAGGTTACATGGTATGCAAATCTTGCCAAGATCGTGAACTTCATCAGCTTCAGTGCAAAAATCACGGTCCAAAACGTGATCTCCCAGGGTGATTACATCCACGCGGGCAGCCTTCAATTCACGGATTGATTTCAAATTTATACCAGCCCCGGAAGTGGCATTTTCACCGTTTGCGATAACTAGGTCGATATTGTTAACCTCGCGAATGTGGGGCAACCTTTCTCCAAGGAATTTTCGTGCGGGCCTGCCCACGATGTCGCCGAGGTATAAAATTCTAAGACTTTCCTGCATTTTACCGGCAGCATAAGGGATCGAAAAACTGAGTTTGTCAAGGAATGATATCTCTTTTAGCAAAAAAGCTTGAACCATGGACTAAAAGTTAATACCAAGGTTCAGTTTTATGAAACTTCTTTCAAAATTAGTAGTTCCATGCTTGTGGATGCTTTGTATGGTATGTGTCAACGCTGATGTGGAACAGGATAACAATGACCTGCTTCCAACTGAAGAAGAGCAAAGTTCAGTTGAAAAGACTGCTTATACCAATGAAATAGCCGCAATTGTAAACAATGAAATCATCACAATGGAGCGCGTACGCATGGATGTTGCTCCACTGCTCCAGCAGATTCAAGGGATGTCGACAAGCGAAGAAGATTTTCGCAGGCGACTCCATGCAGCGGAATTGGAAACGCTGAATGGCATAATCAACAGAAAATTGATAGTTAATGAGTTTTTGGAACGGGGAGGAAAATTTTCAGAAGCCTATGAAAAAAGGGAGTATGAAAATTATTTGAAAAATGTGTTTGCCGGAAACAGATTGGAATTGTCAAAGTTTCTCAAAGAGTACGGAAAATCGGTTCGGGAATTCAAGAAAGACGTTAAAGAACGTGCCATCGTTGGTTTCATGATTCGCGAACTTCGGGCGTCGCAGATGGAAGTCAGCCCAGCGAAAATCAAGGAATACTACGACGATCACAGGGATGAGTTTTTTCGCAATGGGGAAATCGATTTGAAGCAGATCGTACTGATTAACAACGATGAATGTCAGAGCAAGTTGCGTGCAATTCAGAGTGAACTGGCAAGCGGGGCCGATTTTCACAAAGTTGCGGGGAAATACAGCGATAACATGGGCTTTTACAATATGGGCTATGTGTCCCGTGGTGATCTTGTGAGCGACGTATCCCAGGCTATTGAAGGCTTGGGGGTAGGGGAGTATAGCCGAGAAGTTGCCCTTGGTAATGCGATTTGTATTTTTTTCATAGGCGGTGAAAGGCCCGCTAAGCAGCTTACACTAGAAGAGGCTAGCCAAGCCATTGAAGACAAGCTGTGCAGGCAGTACGAAGAGGAAGCGCGTGTCCGTTGGATACAAAAACTTCGCAGCAAGGCCTACATAAAAGTTTACATCAACGATCAGGATTCCGAGACAAAATCAAAGGACTGATTTGATTCCATTCGCTTGGCGCGCCGTGGAGCGATACCTCTCTTTGAATCGGCAGTAAAGAATTTTAAAAATTTTATCGCTTCGATGGAGTGAAATTTGCCTGTTTTTATCAATATTTCCGCTCGCTCACGATACTTGCCAGGTGTTCCATACATCGCTGAAAAACATTCCTTTAGCTCCCCTATGGTTTCACTGTTGAAGCCGGCACGGCGCAGCCCAATCAAATTTAAGCCGACCACGCCCGAACGATCGGCGGATGTTGTATAGGGCGGCAAATCCAGCGATGAAGCGGAATAACCGCCTAAAATAACATATTCTCCAACGCGCACATGTTGATGCAGAGAAGAGCCGCCGCCAATGAAGCAATGGTCACCAACGGTGGCAAATCCTCCGAGCAGGGCACAGTTGGCTAAAATGGCGTTTTTTCCTACTACGCAATCGTGACCAACGTGGGAACAAGCCATTAGCAGACAATCTGCTCCAACAACTGTATTGCCGTTTTCAATGGTTGCCCTGTGGACTGTCACGTGCTCACGGATAACCGTATTTTGTCCGATTATAACTCCAGATTTTTTAGTCCAATCAAAGGATAGATCCTGCGGTTCGCCACCTATCACGGCAAAGCTGTCAGCGGTGACATTTTTTTCGATGATACTCCCTGAGCGCAAAATAACATGACTTCTGATTTTCGCATTATCGCCGATTTTTACGCCGTCCTCTAATAAAGAATAAGCGCCAACGGAAACATTTTCACCGAGAAACACTCCCTTCCCAACTATGGCAGTTTCATGGATCATTCTGATAGACAAGGTTTCATAAAAACGTTCATAAATCAAGATATCGATGAATTTTTTCCGCTAAAGTTTTAAATGACGGCCAGGCGGCGACACGTCCCCAAGCAAGGCCGGATTTAACTTTGGCATCGTTGACCACCACCGTTATAACAATTTTTGGATTGTTTGCCGGAAAAAATCCACTGAACGACGACACGTGTCTTTCATGGGAATATTTTCCATTGATAATTTTTTGGGTCGTTCCGGTTTTCCCGCAGTAGGCTATGTCGTACTTTAACTTACCATGGTTTGGGTTGTTCAAGATATTTTTAACGTGATCGGCTGTGGCCTTTGATAGGACACGGCGCCTTATTTTTGGTTCAAATTTTAGCAAATTTTCCTGACCATCGTTGACGCTTTTAAACAACTGGGGAGCTAATAACAATCCTCCGTTAGCGAAAACAGTCATGGCGTAATTGGTTTGAATGGGCGTTACCGCTATGCAATGACCCATGGGCAAGCGCGTAATGGTCATAGCGTCCCATTTGTTGGGTGGATGCAAAATTCCCGGGGACTCGCTGTCGAAACCGTAACCGGTCTTGGCGCCGTAGCCAAAGGTTCGTGCGCCGTCGTACATGCGCTGCTCGCCAAGCATGAGGGCCATGAATGCAACCCCTCGATTGGATGATTTTCGGATGACATCCACGTAGGACAGTTTGTCAAAGGGAGAGTGGTCCCTGGGAAGATTTACCACTACTCCGCGACTGGTTACGGTTCTTTGGGTACAGTCGAATATGGTTTCATCGCTGACAAGCCCGTCTTCAAGAGCTAAACTGGAGGAGACGATCTTGAACGTGGATCCCGGTTCATAGGTGTCGCTGATTGCCCTATTTCGCATGTCATTGAACGAGTATTTGCCGTAATTATTAGGGTCATAAGTAGGATAATTGCCGATTGCCAGAAGTTCTCCCGTTGCCGCATCACTGACAATGATTGAAGCGCATTCCGGATGTAAAGTTTCGGAAATATGTTTCAATTCGTCGACAACCATTTGCTGAACTTTACTGTCTATTGTCAGCGTAACATCCAGTCCATCGACGGTGGGAATGTTATGCGTGCGGCACTGCACAAGTTCCCTTTTTCGACCATCCCTCTCCGATACCACGAAGCCATCTTGTCCACGCAGATAAAAATCCATGTACTTTTCAACGCCACAGATGGCCTCCCCGTTGTAGTTTACGAATCCGGTGATGTGAGCACAGGTACTGCCCAAGGGGTATATTCGTACGTGTTTACATATGCCATAAACGCCTTTTATTTGTAGCCGTTCAACGGCATGGAGTAATTCCATCTCATCTACGGAACAAATCGGCACCCATCGCAGCTTTGAGATCTTACTTTTTGAAATTATTTTTTTCTTGGAAAATTTTTCGAGAACGGCCTCGAATGGTATGCTTAAAATATCTGCCAAGACTGCAATTTTGTCCTTGTCCTTTGTGATGTCGGCGATGTAGGGGTCCACACCTATTACCGTTTCCTCAACCGATGTTGCCAAAATTTCTCCATGGCAATCCAATATATTGCCCCGTTTGGCGGGGGTCTCTTTGCTTATGTTTCTTGCTTTTTCCAGGGAAGATAGATAGCGCACCCTGCTGAAGCAGGACAAATCAAGGACGCGGTAGATAAGCGCGCAGAAACAGGATAGGATAATGAAAATTACGACACAAAACCTAGCGATTTTTTCGATGTCTTTTCCAGTACTTTTGTTCACGCCTATGCTGGAAATAACATTTATAGGGACATTTTGTCAAAGTTATAAAATTTTGGAGCGGGGCGAATATTTTGAAATAAGCCGGATTCTGTTCGAACTAAAAGTTCGTGTGTTCATTCATCTAATAATTTAATATTCTTCCTAATGGAAGTGCGACGAACCCGGTGCCATTGAGCTGGCTACTCGGCACCCTATTTCGTCTTGCACCGAATTGGGCTTGCCCTGCACGTGTCATTGCTGCCACGCCGGTGTGCTCTTACCACACCATTTCACCATAACCTACTGCTAGGCTGAATACTTTCTGTTGCGCTATCCGTCATGCATGGTATGGCATGCATGCCCGCGCTTTCACACGGAATTCTGCCATGTGGTGTCCGGACTTTCCTCTCGTCATCTTGCATACGAGCGAACACATACCAAAGCGTCCGCCCCGCTAAAATGTTACCTAATTCTAAAGAACAATCGCTTTCCAGCTTGGACCACGATACCCCCATCTTTCCTGGCAAATTTTTCCTGAGAGTCAACTAATTTTATTCCGTCCACTTTGATCCCTCCCTGATCAATCAGCCGGTGAAGTTCTTTTTTGCTGGCAAACTTGCCAGAGGAAAACAGTGCATCGAAGGTGGTTTGACAAGAATTGGAAGCGAAAATTTCTTCCATGACATCGGGAAAATCATTTTTAGAAAAAATGTTTTCAAATTGCTCCAATTCGTGGTCGGCGGTGTCGCCTCCAAAAAATTTTGCGGTCAAAGTACGAGCCAATTGCTTTTTGCACTCCATTGGATGCATTGACTTGAGCTTATAAATTTCGCTATCACTCCTAAGCAATAGGAATTTATAATATAGGTACATTGTTCTATCATTTATGGACATGATTTTACCAAACATATCCTTCGGCGAGTCATTGAAGGATATGTAATTATCGTAGCTTTTTGACATTTTCCGTTTGCCGTCCAGGCCCACTAGCAACGGCATTGTTATCACGCACTGCTCGCTCTGCCCAACTTCCTTTTGCAGTGCTCGGCCGACTAATAAATTGAATAACTGGTCGCTGCCACCCAACTCCACGTCGGCGTGCAACTCTACGGAATCGTAGCCTTGCAGCAGTGGGTAGAGGAATTCCACGATGGAAATCGGCGTACCATCGGCGTAGCGTTTGCTGAAGTCGTCCCGCTCGAGCATGCGGGCAACGGTCATCCTGCGTGCCAGGTGCAATGCATCTTCAAAGCTCATTTTAGTAAACCACTCGCTGTTTCTGCGCACCGTTGTTTTTTTTGGATCAAGCACCTTAAATGCCTGGTCGAGGTAGGTGCGCGAGTTGTACTCTATTTCTTCCTTTGAAAGAAGGGGTCTTGTTTCCGAGCGGCCGCTTGGATCGCCGATAATCGTTGTGTAATCACCGATGAGCAGGATCGCCTCGTGGCCGAGATCCTGAAATTGTCTAAGTTTGTTGAAAACAACCATGTGGCCGAAGGTGAGGTCCGGCCGTGTCGGGTCCACGCCGAGTTTGACTTTTAGGCGCTTCCTCTCTTTCATTTTTTTCCGCAGCTCATCGTCCCCAATCACGTTTTCAGCACCGCTGCAAACTTTTTCGAATG
>JAIRON010000004.1 GCA_031257495.1 Puniceicoccales bacterium | reverse complement strand
TAAAAGCTCCCAGGGCGCGCCTGCTTATTGCGTCTGGCGTGTGCAATCTTGGCCCGTGCCCCGACCTTACGCTAGGGTTTCCCTCTCTTCCTCTCCCTATACCACTGCTTCCCAAAGGAAACGTTGATTCTGGTACACTTCCGCTTTTGTTCATTCTTTATCCTTAGTTTTATTGTACCATAATTTTCTCCTCTGCCAAGAAAAATTATTTGCCTATGCCCTGTTTGCGTTGCCTCGGAATAAGTTGAAAACCAGTAACTTGCTTTGTTTGAAGCTAGGCTTATAGGAAAAAAGTTGAAAAAGGAAAATTTACTACGCAAATTGTCCTTATAATTTCTTCTGCCGAGAGAAGCCATTCTCTTAAAAACATTTCCCCAAATTTGAAAAGCAAATTCCACTTGCGATAGATTGAGTGAAAAATTCGGCATTTTTCGGCAACTTTATTCATTAGGGCATGCTGGCACCCTTGGCTAAGGGGAGGAAAGCCCTTAAAGAAAGAATTGCAGGAAGAGAACAAAGGAAATGAAAGAGAAGAAAACACTTGCTTCTACTTTCATGCATTGAAACATACTCAATGTCTGCAAGTTATCTTGTTTCACGTTTCCCATTTACCTCGGCAAACTATTTCTTGTTTTTTTATAAGCTTCTTTGTGTTTTTCCTTAAAACTATTTCCTATTTTTTTTGCCTGTAGCATCTAATTTGTTTTAAAATTTTTTTGGTAAAAACATAGGCTTAATAAATTCGGGGTAAATTTTGGAAAGATAGAGTTCTTCCACTGTGGAATGTATAAACTTGTATTTTTTGTTGCTTTGCCAATTTTTCACCAAAAATACGGCCATGATACCGATGATGAACCAATTATTTAGTGTTGCGTTAAAGGAAAGAAGTGCGCTTACGATAGCAAGCTTTGCCAAAGTCTTGGCACATTCCATTATTATATTTGGCCAAAGTTTTTCACGAGGCAAAATATCGGCGTTTTCGATTGCATCGTAAACTACGGAATAAAGTCTTATAAGAAAAAGTATTGTTTTTATTACTCCTTTCAATGGGCAAATTGGAGCCAATTCTAGTATTAGTCCAATTGTTGTATCAATGGTTTCTAAAAGTGGTGTGATGGAAAAGAAAAGTTCATTTTTCCCATTGGGAAGAACCTTTCCGCTTTTAGAAAGAAATATGTTGCCCGTTTCAGCATGAATGGAGGCGAGTTTGGTCGTACCTGCTGCCAAGTTAATGCCATTACGCAATATCCCATTATTATGCGCAATTGTCAGCAAACTTATATTTCCTAAAATATTCGAGATTTGCCCAGAATCGACAGTTTTTAAACTGTTGAGGCTGGAAGAAAAAAAGTTACAAAAAGTAGAGTTCATTTGCTAATCCTTCTATTGGGAAGGAGGAGAAAAGATGAGCGAATGTCAAGTTTTTTTTACAAAGATGCCAAAATTTTCTCCAATGCATCTCGCTTTTCTATATTGTTTTCCAATAGCCTACGTGCTCCATCAATGACGTTTTTAGGTGCTTTTTTGGTAAAATCTGCACTGTTAAGTTTACCTTCATTTATCGCTATGAGTTTGTTAAGCTCGCCAATTTCCCTTAGAATTTTATCCCTCCTTGTTTGAAGACTTGCAATCGACGTACCACTGGTGTCAATGTAAATGGTGCCGATATCGCTGATGGTTGCCGGCAAGGAAAGTTCCCGATCAGAGAATTCCATGGCATTTATGTTTAATACATTGCCTAGGGATTCTGAAAATAGTTTTTTGCTGTTACCATCGCGTAGTTTGACAATTATTTTGGCCGACTTACTTGGAATGTGTTTATTTTGGGACAACAGCAGGCGGCAAGCGTTCACAAAATCACGTCTCTGCTTCGCCTCTAAGAGACTTTTTTCTTCTAATTTTAGGGGCTCAAATAGAAGCATTAAGTCACTTGCCCTTTCACAGTATTCATACTGAATAAAGGAATTCTCCTTGGCGTAACCGCATGCATGCCAAAGTTCTTCGGTTATGAATGGGATAAACGGGTTTAGCATCAGTAAAACTTGGCGCATTACTATATCATGAACGATAAGAGCGTTGCGTTCGCCCCGTTGAACCCTGTGCTTTGATATTTCCACATACCAATCACAATAAGAATTCCAAAAGAAGTTATAAATGCATTGTACGGCGGATGTTATTTCGTATTTCGCCATGTATGTGTCCAAGTCCTGTTTACATTTAACGAGCTGCAGCAAGATAGCTTGGTCATCGCTTTCCAGGCGATCAACTTTTCCTATCAATCCAGGAAGGTCCGTTTTGTCATAGTTGGATTGTTGCATTAGGCGAAACCGCGCCCCATTCCACAGTTTATTGCAAAAATTTCTGCCCTGCACGATGCGCTCCTCATCGAACAAAACATCTTGTCCATAGGGGGCAATTAGCAGTAATCCAATGCGTAGACCATCGGCACCATATTTTTCGATAAGATCGAGGGGCTCGGGAGAATTTCCCAAACTTTTTGACATTTTTCGCCCCAAGGAATCACGGATAATTCCTGTAAAGCACACGCTTTGGAATGGAATCCTATTCTTCATTTCCTCTAAAGTTAGTGATGCTTTTTCATCTCCGATGAACTCAAGGGAAGCGATGATCATCCTTGCGACCCAAAAAAATATGATATCTGGGCCGGTAACTAAGTCATCCGTTGGAAAGAAATAATCGAAGCCACTTTCGGCCATTTTGTTGCGATCTGGCCAGCCAAATACCCCAAATGGCCACAGCCAAGAAGAAAACCAAGTATCTAAAACATCTTCGTCTTGGCTCCAATTTTCCTTGTCCACAGGCCCATCCACGGATACATGCCAATTTTTACTATCACTTCTATCGCTGTTTTTTCTGTACCAAACCGGAATTCTATGGCCCCACCAAAGTTGCCGGCTGATGCACCAATCCTGGATGTTATCCAACCAATGGAGATATATTTTTGTCCAGCGCTCGGGATAAAATTTTATCAGTCCTTCGCTTACGACCGCCTTGGCTTCCTTCACTTTTGGGTAGCGAAGGAACCACTGTTCTGATAACTTGGGCTCAATGGGAACGTTGCCCCGCTCAGAAAAGCCAACATTGTTTTCGTATTCTTCCTCTTTTACGAGAAGTCCAATTTTTTTCAGTCGCTTCCCGATGGCAATTCTTGCATCGAAGCGGTCCATGCCACACCATTCTCCACCGTGCTCGTTCAGCGTACCATTTGGATTCAGAACATCTATTATTTCGAGGTTATGTTTTTGTCCAATTTCGAAATCCACTTGATCGTGAGCTGGTGTAATTTTCAGAGCACCAGTTCCAAAATCCTTTACCACAGCTTCATCTGATATTATGGGGATACTTACCTTTGACAGTGGCCGCATGCAGTGCAAGCCTACCAAATCTTTGTAGCGCTCATCGTTGGGATTGACGGCGACGGCAACATCTCCCGGTATCGTCTCCGGACGCGTTGTTGCCACGGTAATATGCTCCCCTGGTCGCTCTACCAATTCATATTTTACATAGTACAGTTTGCTAGTTTGCGGCATCATTTTGACTTCCTCATCGCTGAGCGCTGTTAGAGACACCGGACACCAGTTCACCATGCGTCTGCCGCGGTAAATGTAACCGCGCTTGTACAGTTCAACGAATGCAGTTAGGACGCCTCGGCTGTAATCGGTATCGAGGGTATGTTTCATATTTTTCCAGTCGCAAGAAACTCCAAGTTTTTGAAGCTGCTTGAAAATTATTCCCCCATGCTCATCCCTCCAAAGAGAGGCTTGCTTCAAGAATTTTTCTCTGCCGATGTCTTTCTTATCGATTCCCTTCTTAGCTAACTCTTTTTCAACTCGCACTTGCATTGAAATTCCAGCGTGATCTGTGCCGGGGACCCAGAGCGCAGATTTACCACTGTGACGGGCGTAGCGGATAAGAAGATCTTGCAAAGTATTGTTGAGCAGGTGTCCCATATGCAAAACACCAGTGACATTGGGGGGAGGTATTAGGATACAAAACGATGGCTTTGAGGGATCGATTACTCTGTCGAAGCAGTTATTTGACAGCCACGCCTCATACCACTTGTCTTCCACTTCCCTTGGGGAAAAAGTTTTTGCCAATTCATTCATTTTAAGCCGACACGGAGTAAATTTATCGGCAAAAGTCGAGCACAAATGTTTCAGTAATTTTTTACCGTGATGAATGTGAAAAAATCTTCTCCGATACCATCGGGGATCATTCTTTTTAAATCTTTGTGAACCTTAAACAACTTGCATGTTAATGGGATATAGTACCTAAATTCTGGATCTTCGCCCGCAAATAAAGCTTCCATTGGTTCAATGCCGATGGCATATCCGGTCAACTTGCCGCCATGAGACATTTCCCATACTTCCCTTGGAACGAATTTTCGATAAATTATTTCGCCTTCTTCTTCCTCAGTTACGTAGAGAATAGCGTTGGCATCTTTGAATCCTTTTATGTCGTCGAAGGAACTTATTTCAACAAAAGAGCAGAAGTCATCCATGATATCCATCGCCTCAGAAAGAGTTTGATTTTTAGTTTCAAAGTATAACTGAGCGTTGGCAAATCCGATAAACAAAACACTTGCGAATGCAAATATTCCAATGGCCAAGGTAACTTCCAACAGTGAAAATCCGTACCTGCGATTATTTATTTTTTGCACAATTTAGAACAGTTGTTTTGCTATCCGTGCTTACGGAAAATATTACTATTTGCGTATTCAAGAGATCTCCGATGATTTCCCGCTGAACTATCCGCGGCAAGAGTGCCTTAGGGATGGTCGTATCGTCATCAAGGGTACTCTCTAAAATAATGCATATGTTGGGGTTATTGAACGCATCTGCCAGTTGGGAACGATCCAAGGATCCATCTTTTTTTTTGAAAAAATCACTATCGGTGAATGTATAAAATTTCTTAGCGGAGGGATTTAAGTAATCCTTATCTTGCTGTGACAGTTGGCTGCCGTCGGGGTTACGTCCGGATAGTGCCTTGATTAGTAATTCCGAATTGCCGTCGCGATTCAGGTAAAGAATTTCTTCCTGTCCAATAAAGGGAGGCATTTCCCCATATTCGTGGCAATATGCTTTTAGTGCAGATTCATACTGTATGAACTGAACGCGCGTGCGAGCCGTTAACCCGGCGTTGCGGTGTAATACGACACCGACGGCAACTATGCCTCCAAACAGTCCGACAACTAATATAACTGTCAGAACGTGGACCAAACCAAATGTGGAGCTATTGTTCATCTGCTATAAATATCGTCTATCAACCCATGTTCGTCGACATAGCCGTTTGGCCCCATGGAAAACAGTACGTAGCCATCTTCAGGCTTTCCATTGTACTTATATACGTAGGGACGCCCCCATGGGTCAAGTATTTTATCCGATGATAGCTTCCACTTATGTCCATCGAGAAAATTTTTGGAGTTCTTGGACAAAGAAGAAAACATTGTGGCTGCATTTTGCTCCGTTGATTGATGATTCCCAACTGGATATTCACCGCAAGCCGTATGATAATATTCCAGTGCACAGTTCAAAATGGAAAGCTCTTCGCGAGCAATTTGATACTTAATATCGTTGTTGCGGTGTATGTATACTCTGAAAAAAACAACGAATAAAACAAGTATTATCCCAAGTATGCAGAGAATTTCTGTCAAAGAAAAGCCCCGCTTACGCTTCTCAAATTTTATATTTCCCATAGTAGGGGAAGTATGCACATTAAACAACAAATGTCAATTCTTCTTTAAAATTTATGGATTTTGAAATTGCATGGTACGTAAAATTTTTAAACATGAGTGCGTTGCATAAAATAAAATCTATGGATAGTTTTGAGTCTTGTTGCAAAAATTTAATCAAGCAACCAAATTTTTGGTTAAAGCTCCTTATTGGTGTTTTGGTGGCGGCTATTCCCATTGTTAACATTTTGGCGTTTGGGTACCTCGGAGGGGCAATTAGGGAAAGTGGGGCCCAAGATGATTTTATTCTTCCCCATTGGAACCTATCGGCACAAAGACTGAAACAGAGCTTGCTTACGGGCATTAGCGAGCTAGTGATTTTATTGTTGTTTTTAGGTGGTCCGGTTATTGTGGGGTATGTAACGGGGCTTGGATTATTCTGGGTAAGTCATTCGTTGCGCCTCCTGCTGGCGTACTGTGGCGTAATAATAGGAGCGCCAACGGCTGTCTACGCCATGTTGTACGTAGTGAATATCAATGAATTGGCATCAGTGAGGATTGTGGGAACGATGTTTTGGAGGACTATCAGAACGTGGAAGCACGTGGTCATTCCGGCATTTTTGTTTCTATGTCTGATGGTGTTGAGCATACAATTATTGCCCACGATCACGCTTGGAGGACCCATATTTTTCGGTCTAGTTTTCATAATAGCCTTTATGCGCAGTCTAAAAATTGTTCACTAGTAGTCATGGCTGCTAATCTCATCCCCGGTCTCATCGTATATCTTCTGTTGCTTATAAGCTTGAGCGTGCACGAATGGGCCCACGGATACGTTGCCTACAAATTTGGAGATCCAACGGCGGCAGCCCTTGGCAGGTTAACTCTTAATCCACTTGCCCATGTCGACGTGGTTGGCACGGTCATTGTTCCCATTGCTATGATATTACTTGCGCCGGGTTTCGTAATTTTGGGATGGGCAAAGCCGGTGCCCATCGATCCCAGATATTTTAAAGGGCGCAGAAGGGTTTGTGAGTTGCTGGTAAGTCTAGTTGGCCCGTTTTCAAATTTGTTATTGGCCGCGTTTGCTTCCATTATTAGTGCTTGTTTGGTGAAGTACTTTGGAGGGAATACGGCGGCGTTATTTGGCCTAATGGCCTGGATAAACATAGCTTTGTTTGTATTTAATCTCGTTCCCATACCACCCCTCGATGGGGGATACATGTTGAAAATGGCTTTTCAAATTTCCGATGAAATATACTTTCGCATTTCCCGGTGGGGCTTTTTGATCCTATTTATCTTGATAAATACTCCATTCTTTCGCTCGATTTTGTATGCCTGCATGGTGGGGACTTCGAATCTAATCAACGCTTTGCTTTGCGGTTTGTTTAAGATGCCCCAAGGCACACTGCTGTTTTAAAGATTTGATAAATAAAACAAAACTTCAGGATAACTATAACAAATTGACCCTAATTAAGGAATTGGATTGGAGAAGTGAAAAAAGTAAGAACGAAAGATGCATCAATTATTTTGTTAAAGCGGCGGAAGATGTACCTGTAGGATTTTGAGCAACGGTAAATACGCCCAATGATATTGCGTTTTTTGTAAAAAAATGCCATAGCCAAAGGGGATTGTAAGCTGTTGGAGAAACAGCAGGGACTAAGTCCAGCGTAGACCGTAAAACTAGGTGTTTCACTAGGATTTTCGGTATTCGTCGGCAATACTCTCATGCAATCAATAACGCTGCGCTATCGTTTGCACGATAGCGAACAAGGTGTATTCTTACCAAGAATACGAAGGTGAAGATTTGAACGCGCCCGTATTCCGAAAGGACGAATTGCTTGCCCGCGCGGTAATTGTCATGGTTGCGGGCAAACTTTTAAGCTCAATCTTGTCCACGATAAACTTGTCCATCGTATACAATTTTCCATATCCGAGAAACATCTCCAATTCCGCGCCACGCGGTGGAATCTCAAACGTTTCGTCCCTGTCGTCCGATTCTATTGTCAACGTGGTCCGATACCAATCCAATCTCGTCCGCAATAGATAACAACAACACCCGTCCGTTCAGTAAATCTGTAATGTCCGTGCTATTCGCTATGACTTTGTATTTAGGTTGCATTTCTTGATTGCTTTTTGTATATTCCTTTCCTCAAAGGAAAGAATTTCATTATGACTGGTGCTGTTATTTTATTTTTGATTTTGTTTGTTATTACCGGTGTAATGCACTCTCCGTTAATAAAGGTGCACGACCACAAACCACATTCTGTGATTGGAGAATTGCATTGCATTCTAGAAGTCGCCGTTGTAGCCCAACTGATGATAATCATCAATCATTACTTCGGCTTGCTTTAATTGCCACATCTTGATTTTCTGATTGTTTGCTGGCGGTGTGATGTCGTGCAAAGTTACCTCAGTACCCGCGGGTGGAACCGCGTCATATTCCGCAAGGTGGCGGTTCGCATTCGATACACGTTCCAAAATCCCCGCCGTCTTTCCGTAATGCTTCCAAACGATGTAACCCGAGGCCTCGCCGTCTTTCATTGTGTAAATCATGATGCCCCGCGATTTGCTGGACAATTCCGAGCAATCATTTTGCTGTTCTTCGCCGTATTCGAGCAAACTTTTTTGATACATGTACATTGCCTGACGACAGAAAAAATGCCAGAGCATGTCGGAAATTTGCAGCGACCAGATTGTGTGGCCACCTCGATCTATTTCCAAGGTCTGTGGGACGTTTTTTAACGAACCAGTGTCAACAAATATACCCTGGCACGAGATTTGTCTAAGGCAATTATCTTTACTTTTACGGGTAAAATCTTTTTTCGCTACAGCGTTTTATTTTAAATATTCGCTCCAACACCCCTTACTTGCTTCCAATATGCATAGAATCCCGCTCAACGCCTGCAAGTTAAAATTGTTTTATTTTACGTTTCTTTTCTGCTTCGGCAAACAGTTTCCTGTTTTTTTGTAACCTTCTTTTGTTATTTCCATACTCCTTTTTAAAAGTGTTTCTCTTATCTATAGCGTCACTTACCCTCAGAGATTTGCGCCTTCCGTGGTATACGAGTGGCAAAGAGCGAAATTGCACAATTGGGATTAGACTTGCTCATGAAGCGGTGACTGTCCACGCTTTTTGCAAAAAGCGATCCTCTTTGGAAAAAATCTTAGGGAAATAAACATCACCCAATGTATCCAAGATGTAAATGTTTTCTAAAATTACACTTCGGCTTGCTCTAATCCATAGTAAATCGTCAATTTTTTTCCGAAACTCAGGATTTGAAGCTTACAAAATAAAGCAAAAATTTTTCCGCTAGGTGTTGCGTATGCGAGCACTTATGAGCTCACTCATGTAAAATTTCACAGCAAACATTGCGATCCCAACTATAACAAATGCACCAAGTGCCACTCTGTCCTGCCATCTATAAATTTTTTCTCGTTCTGATATTGACCTTTTGGTAGCCTGTTTTTCACTTTTATCTACAACGGCTTTATGTGCTTCCAAGGGAATTTTCCCAACCGGCTGCTCAGGTGCTCCATTTCCATTTTGACCCACTTGTACATTGAATGAAAACGTGCTTTTATCTTCCGTTTTTTGCGCTTGGCTCTCGCCAGATGACCTTTCTACTCCTTTCATAATTCCTCACCTTTTAAAAGTTTTGTCCTTTTCAGAAAACCGCAACTAAGTCATTACAATAATGACACATATGTCACGGATGGCTTATTTTTGAGAACTTGATTTTACGAAAATTTTCTATTTTGTAAAGAAAAATTTT